>NZ_JBHWIV010000056.1:0-5294 GCF_042731675.1 Kitasatospora sp. NPDC059827
GGCCTCATCGGTCCGGCGACGCGCGACGCGGAACCAGGGGGACGAACAATGGTGAACCAGCCCGGTCAGGTCCTGATCACCGGAGCCGCCGGCCGGATGGGCAGCTGCCTGCGGGAGTTGCTGCCCGGGTACGGCCACCGGCTGCGCGGCTTCGACCGGCTGCCCGTGCCCGGCAATCCCGGGGCCGTCACCGCCGACCTGCTGGACGTCGAGGCGCTGGCGGCGGCGATGGACGGGGTCGACGCCGTGGTCCACCTGGCCGGGATCCCGGGGGAGGCGCCGTTCGCCGACATCCTGGCCGCCAACATCGAGGGCACCTACCGGCTGTACGACGCGGCCCGGGCGGCCGGCGTCCGCCGGATCGTGTACGCCAGCAGCAACCACGCGACAGGCTTCACCGAGCGGCCCGCCGACGGCGGCACCGTGCCGGTGGACGCGCCGCAGCGGCCCGACACGTACTACGGGGTCTCCAAGTGCTTCGGCGAGAGCCTCGCCTCGCTGTACGCCGACCGGCACGGCATCGAGACCGTGTCCCTGCGCATCGGCTCCTTCACCGAGCGCCCCCGCAGCATCCGGATGCTCGCCACCTGGCTCAGCCACGGCGACTGGGCCCGCCTCGCGCACGCCGCCCTCACCGGCCCCGTCACCGGCCACACCGTGGCCTACGGGATCTCCGCCAACACCCGCGCCTGGTGGGACCTCTCGACGGCCCGGGCGCTCGGCTACCGGCCGCAGGACGACGCCGAGTCCTTCGCCGCCGAACTCATCGCTGAACTAGGCGAGTTGTCCCCCGACGACCCGGAACACCGCTACCTCGGCGGCCGCTTCACCCAGACCGGCCGCTGACCGTGCGGCGCACCGACCGCCTCCCGCCCGGGCCTCGGCCGGACAGGGCCTAACCGCAGAGCTCGAAGACGATGTCGTCGAAATCGGGGAACTCGGCGGCGGCCCGCTCGACGACGGCCGAGGCCGGCCGGCGCCGCTCCGGCGCGAAGCGTTCCGCGACGGCCGTCCGTTCCGGGCTGGGCCGCGGGGTCCAGTCGGGGTCACGGGGGGTGGTGGCTTCGAACGGGCCGAAGCCCGCCGCGAGGACCCACAGGAAGTCGGCCAGGTCGACCGCCACGACGCCGGTTCCGCCCCCGGCCCTGAGGACGACCACGGGCTGCTCGGCGAGGGGGCGGCCCGGACGGGCCAGCCAGAACGCCGCGTACCCGCCCGTGCCGTGCTGTCCGAACAGCCGGAAGTCGTCGCCGCTCAGCTCGCGGTTGCCGGTCCAGGCGCGGAGCCAGGCGGTGGTCTCCTCGGCGGAGCGGAAGGCCGTGAGGGGCTCGAAGTCGATGCCCTCGCCGCGGTCGTAGACGAACGGCGACGCCAGTGCGGAGGCCAGTGGGGCCGGGAACCGGCGGTCATCGGTGGTGGTCACGGGGAGAACCTACTGGAGCGGCCGGACAGCTGTGCGGCCGGGCGTCGGCTCCATCCCGGTGGCAGGGGGTGGCAGGGGAGGAGCGGCGGGGGAGGGCGTACGGGCCAGGTCTGTGGCAGACTCGGCCGGATGATCGTGATGCAGCCCGTCCTGGAGGCGAGGCCCCTGGACGGCTTCGACCTCTGGCCCGTCGCCGGGACCGGGTCCGCCGGGTTCCTTGCCCTTGACGGCGGGCTGTCGCCCGCCGAGGTCGGGACGGCGGTGATGCTGGTCGCCCGCTGCAACGACATCGATCCCGACGTCGACCCCGACAACGAGCGGCCGCCGCGGCCCGCCGATCCGCTGGACTCCTTCCTGCACGGGCTGCTGACCTTCGAGCACGTGTACGCGGCGGGCGGGCTGCGGGTCACCGACCGGGCCTCCGGCATCGAGTTCCAGCCCGGCTGCTGCGACGGCCTGGAGGACTGGCGGGACTGGCACGGGCTGTTGGAGCACGGTGGGCTGGTCGGCTACGGGCACGAGCCGGTCTCCCCGGTCGCGGAGCGGTTCGGCAGCACCGTCCGGCTCACGGTCAACGCCGACCAGCCCGACAGCCCCGTGATCGTGCTGCCGGTCGCGGACCTGGGCGGGCTGCTCGCCGGGGTCGAACGGGACCTGGGCGACTTCCTCGGGCTGGCCGGCGACTGGGCCCGCCAGCACCTTCCGCCGGGTCGCCGGGTCGCCGTCATCGCCGCCCTCGCCCGGGCCTTCGACCTGCCCGTGCCGACCGTGCAGGTCTCTACCTGAGCAGGAAGTCGTAGACCGCCTGCCGTCCGGCCGGGTTGGCCGCGCGGTTCTGCACGGAGTGGGCCGCTCCGGGGACGATCACGATCTCCGGGTGGTGCACCAACTCGGCCTGCTCGTAGAGCAGTTCGTACGGGGTGGCGATGTCCCGGTCGCCGCCGAGCAGCAGGACCGGCACGTCGGGCAGCTTGCGGTGGGCCGGGGGCACCGGCGGTACAGGCTCGCGGGGCCAGTCGAGGCAGACCAGCAGGCTGCCGAGGCCGGTTGCGGTCGCCGGGTCGTACGGCCAGGTCTGTTCGGCGGTCAGCCGCTGCCGGGTGCGCTCCAGCGCGGCGGCACGGCCCGCCACCGGGGTGTCGGTGCTGCCCCAGGGGAAGTGCCCGTCGGCGCACACGGTGGCGGAGTGCAGGCCCTGGCTGAGGTCCTCGGCCGGGGCGGCGTCGACCACCTGGTGGACGAGGGCGAAGAAGTCCTGGAGCTTGGCGGGCTGCCCGGCGGCGGCCTCGTGCAGGATCTCCGGGACGGCGCCGAAATCCGGGTCGATGAACTCGTAGCCGGTGAGCGCACTGAGGATCTGCGCACCGTTGCCGTACCGCCGCACGGTGGCGGCGAGGTCGGCGGCCGGGTCGGTGGTGCAGCCGGTGGCCTGGCAGGCGGTGCGCAGGACCCGGGCGGTGGCGGGCATCGCGGCCAGGTCGAGCGGGTCGAAACCGCTCTGCGGCGCCACCGAGTCGAGCACCAGGCGGGCCACCCGGGAGGGGTGGGCGAGGGCGTAGCGCTCGGCGACGATGGTGCCGTAGGAGACGCCGTCCAGGGTGATCCGCCGGTCGCCGAGGGCGCGGCGCAGCAGGTCGATGTCGGCGACGGTGTCCGCGCTGCTGTAGTAGCGGGCGTTCGGGCCGAGGGCGGTGGCGCAGTCGGCGACGGACTGCTTGCGGGGTAGGGCGAGGTCGGAGGAGCCCATGTCCTCCTGGAGGCCCGGACACTGGAGCGCGCCCCGGCCGGTGCCGCGCTGGTCGAACATCACCAGGCGGTAGTCCTTGAGGACGGGCTCCAGCTTGCCCGCCATCTGCCGGATCGACGGGACGCTGGACTGGCCGGGGCCGCCGGAGAGGAACAGCAAGTCGCCTTTGGGTGGACTGCTGTTGTTGCTGAGGGCGACCGCCAGGTCGAGGGTGCCGGGGGCGCGGCCGCTGTGGTCGAGCGGGACGGTGAGGGTTCCGCAGGTGAATTCGGGTGCGTCCGGGCAGGGTGCCTGCCCGGTGATGCCGCCGCCGTGGGCCGGTGGTTCGGCCGGGGTGGCGAGGGCGGGGCCGGCCAGGGTGGTGGTGGCCACCACCGCGACGGCGCCCAGCAGGGTGGCGATACGGCCGCGCCTGCTGGTCCTGCTGGTCCTGCCCGTCCTGCCCGCCCCGCCCGTCTTGTTCGTCAGGTTCGCCATGGGCGTCCGGGTTCCTTCCGCTCACGCCGCATCCGCGTGGACGCGGTCAGGAACCAGCCTGCGCAGCGGGACACTTCGTTGGCGAGCGTCCGGACGCGATCCGCCCCGGGAACGGACCGTCAGGACCCGAACGGCCCCGGACCGCCCTGGGGGCGGGCGGTGGTGAGCCACCCGTCGCGGACCTCCCAGGTGCCGCCGTCCGCGGTGGCGCCGCGCAGGCCGTCCAGGGTGTCGGGGCCCGCGAGGGCGATCATGTGCGGCTCGGCGAGGGCGGCGGAGCCGAAGGTCCGTTCGGCCGTCCAGGCGGTGCTGTGCCGGAGCCGCCGGGCCAGTCGGGCCCAGCCGAGGGGTGCGGCGGCGACCACCCAGGCGTCGGGCTCCTGGGCGGTGAGGCGCCGGGCCGGGCGCAGCCAGGAGGCGGCGTGTTCGGGCCAGTCGGTGACGGTGAGGACGGTGCCGCCGAGGGCCTGCCAGGCCTCGGCGAAGGCCTGGGCCGTCGCGCGGGAGGGCTCGTCGCGGCTGTGGCCGACGGCGACGGTGTGCACCCGGGGGCGGTTCGTGGTCAACAGGTGCAGCAGGGCGGCGAGTTCGGCCTCGGTGTGCCGGGCTGGCACGGGCAGCGGCCGGTCGGCGGGTTCCGGGGTGGGCACGGGGGTGGGCACGGCGTCCCCGGCTCAGGCGTCGTGGAAGACGAGCCCGAGCGCGTGGCGCCGCCCCGAGCGTACGGTGCTCACGCCGTGCCGTACGGGGGCGGCGGAGTGGCCCCGGGCGGAGCGGACGGGCCGGTCGCGGGTGGTGAACACCAGGCCGTGGCCCTGGGGGAGGACGGTGCTGGTGCCGCGGGACTGTGCGCGGGGGCGTTGTTCGACCAGCAGGAACTCGCCGCCGGTGTAGTCGGTGCCGTGCCGGTCGAGGCCGATGACCACCTGGAGCGGGAAGACGAGGTCGCCGAAGAGGTCGCGGTGCAGCGCGTTCCAGTCGCCGGCCCCGTAGCGGAGCAGGATCTGCGAGGACTTGGCCTGGCCGGCCGCGTGGCACTGCTCCAGCCACTCGTCGAGGGAGTCGGGCCAGGGTGCGGGGCGGCCGAGCTTCGCTGCCCAGTCGCGGGCGACGGTGAGCAGGTGCGGGTAGAGGGCCCGGCGCAGGGCGTCGACGGGTGGTGGCGGCTGGTGGGTGAAGTAGCGGTACCGGCCGGAGCCGAAGCGGTGGCGGGCCATGTCGACGGTGCTGCGGAACAGTTCGTCGTGGTCGTAGTGGGCGGCCAGTTCCCGGCATTCCGCGGGGGTGAGGAGCTGGGGGGTGAGGGCGCAGCCGTGGGCGCCGAGCTCCTCGGCGAGGGCGGGCCAGTCGGCCGAGTCGACGCGCTGCCGTACGGGTGCGGGGGAGGCGGTGGTGGTTCGGGTGCTCACGGGCCCAGTCTGCGGTTCGGCGGTGCCCGCTGCTGGCGGCTTTCGGACCGGGAGGTGGCAGCGCGGTCGCGGGTGGTGGCGGGGCCGTGGGTGGTGACGGGGCGCGCCGGGGGCCCACCCCCACCCGGGGGGGGGGGGGACCGCCCGGGGGACGGGGTAGTTTTAGGGGGTGTGTTATAAAAAAAAGACGGCGGCCACGATTTATTGTGTGTTGTTATGGGTGGTGGGCCGATGAATA
>NZ_JBHWIV010000056.1:5302-57322 GCF_042731675.1 Kitasatospora sp. NPDC059827
GGGGGGGGGGGTTGGGGGGGGGGGGGGGGGGGGGGGGGGGGGGGGGGGGGGGGGGGGGGGGGGGGGGGGGGGGGGCGCGGGCCCCCCCCCCCGGGGGGGGGGGCCCCCCCCCCGGCCGTGGCTCAGGAGACGTTGACGGCGGTGTCGTCGAGGACGAAGGAGGTCTGCTTGGTGTAGTCCTCGGAGCCGGAGAACTTGAGGGTGACGCTCTGGCCGGCGTAGCCGGACAGGTTGAAGCTGTGCTGCTGGTAGCCGGCGGCCGCGTTGACGTTGGAGTAGGTCGCCAGGGTGGTGCCGTTGGCGGTCACGGTCAGCTTGTCGAAGGCGGTGGTGTTGCTGGCCGCGGTGTCGATGTGCAGCCAGAAGCTGAACGTGTAGCTGCTGCAGCCGGCCGGGAGGGTCACGGTCTGGGCGAGGGTGTCGGTGTTGGTGCTGCCGTACCCGTCGAGCCAGGCGTCGTAGCTGCCGGAGTGCGGCGGCTCGTTGGAGCTGCTGTTGATGGTGCTGGTGCCGCTGGTGTTGGTCTCCGTCCAGCCGGTCGTCGAACCGGCCTCGAAACCGGGGTTGGTGAGCAGCTGGGCGGCGGTGCAGCCGCTGCCGCCGCCGGTGGGCTGGACGGTCCAGGTGAAGGTGACGGAGGAGGACGGGCCGGTGGAGTCGGTCGCGGTGGCCGTCACGGAGTACGTCCCGGCGGTGGTCGGCGTGCCGCTGATCAGGCCGGTCGTGGCGTTGACGCTCAGCCCGGCGGGCAGGCCGGAGGCGCTGTAGCCCAGGGTGCCGCCGGCGGTGTCCGTGGCGGAGAGCTGGAGGCTGGTGGCGGTGCCGGCGGTGGCGGTGCGGGCGCCGGGGTTGGTGAGGCTGACGCTGCCGGTGGTGCTGCCGCTGCCGCCGGCGGCGAGCCAGGCGGTGGCGTTGAGGCCGAGGGCGGCGTCGGTGCCGGCCGGGTCGTCCCAGCCGTTGTAGACGGTCTTGCCGGGCTCGCCGGTGCCGTCGTCGATGGCGGAGCTGTCGCCCCAGACGGCGACCCGGCCCTTGCCGAAGCTGCTGGTGGCGAAGAAGGCGCCGGTGGTGCCGGAGGAGCCGGTGCGGTAGACGATGCCCTTGACGGCGGGGTTGTCGGCGGGCTTGAGGGTGAAGGTGGTGCCGTTGCGGATGATGCTGCCGGTGACGGTGCCGAAGGGGCCGTGCAGGACGGGGTCGGTGGCGTCGTTGACGGCGGTGGGGTTGTCGGTCTGGATGTTGAGCAGGTCGACGGAGAGCCCGAACGGGTCCTTGCTGTTGACCGAGTTGGTGGTCATCAGGTCGTTGATGACGGCGGGGGAGTCCCAGCCGTCGTTGTTGCGGTCGCTGCCGGTGTGGTCGGAGATCAGGAACAGGCCGCCGCCGTTCTGGACGAACGTCATGACCGCGGTCTTCTCGGCGTCGCTGAGCCGGACGTTGGGCTCGGGCAGGACGAACTCGTCGAAGTTGGCGAGGTCCAGCGCGCCGCCGGTGCCGTAGGTGATGCTGGAGCCGCTCGGCAGGGTCTTGAGGCTGTACTGGCCGGTCTTCTGGAGGGCGACGCCCCAGCTGGAGATGGCGCCGGTCCAGTCCGTCCCGGACTGGGGGTTGGCGTTCTCGGCGAGCGGGTCCGGCTGGCTGGTGCTGATGATCCAGTCCGCGTTGCCGGCGGTCTCCGCCTTGCTGTTGTCGAACAGGACGCGGTGCTGGGTGGCGGTCGCGGCGGCGGGGGCCGTCGTGGTGGCCGTCGTCGCGGTCGCGGTGGTGGCCGCCGCGGCCGGGTGGGGGGCGGTGCTCGCGACGGCGAGCACGGTCAGGACGGCGGCACCCAGGGCGAGCGGGCGTGTCACGTTGACGCGTCTGAGCATGGGTCAAGTCCCTTGGGTCGTGGGGATGCAGGGGAGAGCTACGCGCGTAGGCGCAGTGGCACCGTCCCATGATGGGGTAATCGGCGCTTGAACGGAACGCGACGAAACGGCTCATCGGTGCGCCCTCGGGCCTTTCGCCGGAAGCCTGCACAGCTGCGACACCATTGGGCCACCGGACCTCCGCGCCCGTGCCGCGGCCCTTGCCGAAGCCTTTAACGAGGGCTCCGGCAAGGGCCGCGACATCGGACTCCGGCGACGGGAGCAGCTACCCCTGCATCGGTTGTGCGCGGGGCCGCTACCCCCGGGCCAGCCGCCCCAGGGCCAGACCCGCCAGCAGCGCGGCGCCGTCGCCGAGCACGCCGTCGTCGAACTCGGCCTCCGGGGAGTGGTTGTAGGGCGCGGTGAACGGGTCGCGCCCGTCGTCCGGGACGGCGCCGAGCAGCAGGTACGCCGACGGGACCAGTTCGCCCAGCACGCCGAAGTCCTCGGAGCCGGCGATCGGCTGGGGCATCTCCAGGAACCGCCCCGACCCGAACAGCCGGGCCGCCAGGCCGGATGCGAACTCCGTCTCCCCCGGGTCGTTGACGGTCACCGGGTAGCCGGGCTCCACCTCGGCCGCCACCTCCAGCCCGTGGGCCGCCGCGATCCCGTGCACCACCCGTAGGGACTCGGTGCGCACCAGTTCGCGCGAACGCGGCGAGAAGGAGCGGACGGTGGCCTCGAACCGCGCCTCGTCGGGGATCACGTTGGCCGCCGTACCGGCGCCCAGCAGGCCCACGGTGAGCACCACCGGGTCGAAGGCGTCGATCCGGCGGGTCACCATCGACTGGAGTGCCAGGACCGCCTCGCAGAGCGCCGGGACGGGGTCGAGCGCCGAGTGCGGGCTGGAGCCGTGCCCGCCGCGCCCGCGCAGGGTGACCCGCAGGGTGTCGGAGGCGGCGAGCACCGGCCCGGGGCGGGTAGCGACCACCCCGTTGGGCAGGATGGCGGCGGCCACGTGCAGGGCGTACGCGGCCACCACCCGCTCCCCGGCCGCGTCCAGCACGCCCGCCTCGACCATCAGCCGGGCGCCGTCCGCCCCCTCCTCGCCCGGCTGGAACATCAGGACCACGTTCCCGGCCAGCTCCGCGCGCCGCTCGGACAGCAGCCGGGCGGCGCCGACCAGCGCGGCCGCGTGCAGGTCGTGCCCGCAGGCGTGCATCACCCCGGGGGTCTCGGAGGCGTACGGCAGCTCGGTGCCCTCCTGTACGGGCAGGGCGTCCATGTCGGCCCGCAGCAGCACGTTCGGGCCCGGTCGCCCGCCGCGCAGGACGGCGGTGATCGAGTTCAGTCCCTTGCCGAGGGTGAGTTCCAGGGGGAGGCCGTCGAGCGCGGCGAGCAGCCGGGCCTGGGTCCGGGGGAGGTCCAGTTCGAGTTCCGGGCGGCGGTGCAACTCCCGGCGGAGCAGCGCGAGTTCGGGTTGCAGGAGGGCGGCCGAGCGGAGCAGTTCGGGCAGGTCGAGCCGCTCCCACGGTGCGGCGGGCGCGCCGGGTGCGCCGGGGGTGGTGCTGGACAGGTCGGACACGGGGGACCTCCAGGGGTGGACGGACCGGGGGGAGCCCGGGGTGGCTGGTGCCATGATCGGAGGTTGCCCACCCCGATCCGGCCCGGCACACGGGAGGGCCGTGAATCCGGTCCGGACGCCACGGGAAACGCTCCGGGGCGTGGCCGACCTCGGGCTTCGTTGAGATGGTCCGACGGAGTGACTATCTTCATGGGGTGAGTGAGCGTGTGATGCAAGAACCCACCGTGATGGTCCTGACCGCCCTCGCGGACGCCCCCCGGCACGGCTACGCCGTCTCCCAGGAGATCAAGGCGATGACCGACGGCCGGGTCGCCCTGCGCACCGGAGCCCTGTACGGGGCACTGGACCGCCTGCTGGCCGACGGCCTGATCGAGGTCGAGCGCGAGGAGGTCGTCGACGGCCGCGCCCGACGGATCTTCACCCTCTCCCCGACCGGCCGCGAGCGGCTGGCCGCGGAGGCCGACCGCCTGGCCGCGACGGCCCGGGAGGCCACCCGTCGGCTGTCCGCCGCCCGACCGGCGGCGACCGGCACATGATCGACCACCTGCTGCGCCTCTACCCCGCCGCCTACCGCCGCGCCCACGGTGCGGAGATCGCCGCGACCTACCGCGAGCTGACCGCCGGCGAGCCGCTGGGCCCGCGCCTGCGGGACGCGGCGGAACTGGCGGGGCACGCGCTGCGGCTGCGCGCCGGACTGGGCCCGGGCACCGCCGCCGCACGGATGCTCGGGGCGGCGTACCCGCTGGTCCTGGCCGCCTCGGCCGCCGCCTGCGGTCTGCACCTGCTGCGCTGGTACGCCGCCGTGGCCGCCTCGCCGGCCCCACTGGGGGTGCAGCTCCGATCCGACCTGTCCGGGGTGTGGGGCGTACTGCTGCTCTCCTCGCTGCTGGTGTTCGCGGGGGCGGCGGCCGCCCTGGCCGGACGGTGGCGGGCGGGCGTGCCCTGCACCGTGGCCGGGCTGCTCGCCTTCGCCACGGCCGCCGTGGCCAGCGGGCCGGCCCTCGGCGACCCGGTGGCCGGTCCGGCCGCAGCCGTGCTGGCGGCGGCCGCGCTGCTCGGCTGCCCGCCGGACCGGCGCACGGAGGCCCTGGCGGCCGGCCGCGCGGGCACGGCCGGGGTGGCGGTCGCGCTGGTCCTGGTGCCCCGGGCGGCCGTCGCCGCGCACGCCGTGCCCTGGATCAGCACCGACTACGGGTGCTGGCCGCCGCTGGTGCTCGCCGCGGCGGCGGCGGTGACCGCCTGGCGCAACGGCGCCGGGGGCGGCGCATCTCGGGGCGGCGATTCTCAGGGCACCGGCTCCCGGGGCACCGGCTCCCGGGGCGCCCGCGAACTGGCCGCCCTGGCCCTGGCCTCGCCGCTTCTGCTCGCCCAGGCCGGCACGGTGGCCTGGGGCGACCCGACCGCGCTCGCCGTCCTGGCGACCGTCCTCACGGCAGCCCTGGCGGCCGTCCCGCTCGCCGGCCGCCTCGGGCGGGCCCGGCGCTGAACAACCCGACCCCGCCGAGCGGCCCCCGGCCGAGCGGCGGGGTTCGTCGCGCACGTATTACTCCGTTTGACGTAGCATTCCGTTCAACGGACTATCGGGCCGTCGGCTCCACCGGATCCGGCGGGCCCACGCGAGAGGATGCCCATGCCGTTCACCATGTCCCACCCCGCGGCTGTCCTGCCCCTGCTGCGGACGCCGTTCAGCCGGGTCGCGCTGGTGGCCGGGGCCGTCGCGCCGGACCTGCCGTACTTCCTGGTCACCACCGGACTGCCGGTCAGCGCCCAGTCCTGGTACGAGCCCTTCGCCAATGCCACCACCACCCACACCCTGCCCGGCGCCCTCACCGTCGGCCTGCCGTACACCCTCGCGCTGTGGGCGCTCCTCCTGGCCGGGTGGCGGCCGCTGGCCGCGCTGCTGCCGCTCCCGGCGCCCGCCGCGCTGCAGTCGTCGGGCGGTGCGGGCGGTACGGGCGGTACGGCCGGAGCGATGGTGCGGCGGGCCGGCTGGGTCCTGCTGTCCGCGGTGATCGGGCTCGCCACCCACCTGGTCTGGGACTCCTTCACCCACTACGACGGCTTCGTGGTCACCCGCGCGCCCTGGCTGAACACCACCCTGGCCGGCAGCCTCACCTGGGCCCGGGCCCTGCAACACGCCAGCACCATCGGCGGCCTGGCGGCCATCGCGGTCTTCGCCTGGCGCCGACGGGCCCGGCTGCGCACCGGCGCCCGGCCCGTCACCGGTCGGCGTCGCCGCATCCTGCTCGCGCTGGCCCTGTGCACGGCCACCGGGGCGGTCGCGCACGCCTGGTGGTGGCTGGCCGGCCCGCAGGCGGTGGCCGACGGGCGGCCGCTGGACGCCCTGCTCGAAGGCGTGCTCTCCGACGCGGCGAAGGGTGCGGGCGCCGGCCTGATCGCCGCCCTGGTGCTGTACACCAGCGCCTGGTGGATCCGCCACGCGGCCATCGCACTGCGCGGCCGCGCGGGCGCCGCACAGGCCGGTACCACGGCCTGACCGTGGCAGACCCTCGTGCCGCCCGATGGGTCGTCCGACGGGTCGTCCGACAGGTCGACAAGTCCTGCCTGCCGTCCAGGACTTCGCTGTCGTTCGACGTTTCGGGGGCGCCCACCGGGCGCCCCCGAAGGGCCGGACGCTGGGTCCGGGCGGTGGCCGGCTCCGCTGCATCGGAGGGCGGCCGTGGTCCCTGGGTGTCGATTGCTCGCGACCGGGACATCGGGTTCAAGGCTGGCGGGGAGCGGGGCCGGAACGCCCAGTTGCGTGCTGCGGGGCCGGACGGCATGGTGGCGACGTCGCTGGACGGGGTCGCCTCGGTGGTGGATGACCTGGGCCTTTTCCCGTTCCGCCGGGCGTGATTGTTGCGGCGGGTTCCGGACTCGCGCGCAAGAAATCCCGGGGGCGGTGTCCGTCGGGACGGAAAACCCGGACAGGGGCGCGATCCGGCGTGTGCGGGGGTGCTCACGGTGGCCGCGAGCTGCGGATACCTCCGTTGATCATGCGATGTTCTTTCGGAGCGGAATGCCGATTGGGCCGTTCGGGGAATTCGCGGGGCACGTCGTACCCGAGAATGAACGGCGGGTGCCGGGCGGGAGCTGCAATCTCCGGTCCGGGTCTTCAAGACTCGATTGAACGTCAATTCGATTGTAGGGACTTCGTATGAGTGTGCCGCGTCCGCGGCGGACGACGGCGAGCAGCAGTGTGTTGCCCGTCTCGGTCGTCGTCCTGGCGTTGGGTGTTCTGACCGCGGTCGTCGTTCTCGCCCTGGCCGGGGTGTCCACGGAGACGATCATCGCCCTGTCGAGTGCAGCGGTCTTCGCCGCGGCCGAGCTGACCAGACGGCTGGTCGCCGCCGTCGCCCGCGAACGCCGGCGCAGGTGAGCGTGCGCCATGGGACGGCACAAGAAGGCGGTGCCGGACGGTGCGTTCGCGGAGCGGCTCGCCGTGTACCTGCGCGGCCTGCGGGAGCGCAGCGGCAAGACCTACGAGGCCATGGAACCCTTCTCCGTCGCGACCTTCTCGCGTGCGGACTCCGGTGCTTCCAGGCCGAGTTGGCGAGTCGTGGAGGCTTACGTACGGGCCTGCGGCGGACGGCCGTCGGAGCTGCGCAAGGCCGACCGGCTGTGGCAGGAGACGCCCGCGAGCCAGCCGGCGGCGGACGCCCCGGCCGACGGCGCCGACGCCTGGCCCGAACCGGACACCCTGGTGGAGCCCCACCAGCTCGGCGAGGTCATGCGGATCGCGCGGAAGGCGTGCGGCGACCCGTCCTTGCGCGGCCTGGAGGTGCGGGCGGCGCAGCTGGGTGAACAGCTCTCCCGCAGTACGCTCAGCGACGCGCTGCGCAAGCGCGGCGGGCCGCAGTTGCGGACGTTCTGCGTCTTCATGCGGGTGATCGCGGACTATCCGGGGTCGCCGGCCGCCGGCTACCCGGCCCGGGTGTGGGCCGAGGCGTGGCACCGCGTGCAGGAGGGGGGCGGCGGGGCGGCGGCGCCCGCGGTCGGGCCGGGGCGTCCGTCGGCGGGGGCCGGGCGGGCCCCCGCGTACCGGGTGGGGGGGCGGGGGCCGCCGGGGCGGCTCGCCCCCCCGGGGCCCCCCCCCCCCCGGGGGGGGGGGGGGGGGGGGGGGGGCGGGGGGGGGGGGGGGGGGGGGGGGGGGGGGGGGGGGGGGGGGGGGGGGCGCGGGGGGGGGGGGGGGGGGGGGGGGGGGGGGGGGGCGGCCGCCCCCCCTCGACCGGGGAGGGGCGGCGGCGCCCGCGGCTGCTGACCCGTCCGTGGGCGCCGCCGGGGCCGCTGCGGGACCTCAAGGACGCCCTGCACGACCTGTACCTCGCGGCCGGCGCGCCGTCCCTGGCGGACATCGCGGGCGCCGTCCGGCTGGACGACTCGCTCGCCGCCGCACCGGAGCGGGACAGCGTCCGCCGGCTGCTGCGCTCGCCCCAGCTGCCGCCCAACCCGCACGACGCGGTGGCGGTGGCGTCGGTGCTGGCCCGGATGGCGGGGGGCGGGGCGGCGGTCGCGGCGGGGGAGGCGGCCCTGCGCGCCCGGAACCTGTGGATCGCGGCGGCGGCGGAGCCCCCGTACGGGCACGCCGTCGCGGACCTGCTCGATCCGATCGCCCTCGGGGTCCGTCCGACCTTCGCGTTCCCGGACATGCCCGACACCCTGCCGACCCTGACCCCGTACGTGGACCGGCTGCACGACCGGGCGCTGCTGGACGTGGTGCGGCTGGGGGTCGGCGGGCACAGCGGCATCGTCATCGCGCGCGGTGCACCGTCGACCGGCAAGACGCGCAGCTGCTGGGAGGCGGTGCGGTCGCTGCCCGCCGACTGGCGGCTGTGGTACCCGGCCAATCCCTCCGACACCGGGCAGGTGCTCCAGGCACTGGCGGGGGCCGGGCCGAGGACGGTGGTGTGGCTGGACCGGATCGACCGCTACCTGGACGCCGTCCAGGGGGTGACGGCCCAGCGGATCCACGACGAGATCAGGCAGGCGCTGTCCGACACCCGCCGCGCCCCGGTCCTGGTGATCGGGACGGTGTCCGACTCCGCCCGGATGCTGACGGGGGAGGGGGGCGAGGAGCTCCCGAACGCCGCCGCCCTGATGCTGATCGAGGAGGCGGGCGTCAACGTCCCCAACTCCCTGACGGGCAGTGAGCTGCTCGGGCTGGCCGCCCTGGCGCACCGGGACCCCCGGCTGTCGCTGGCCCAGGCCACCGCCAAGGAGACGGCCGTGCAGTTCCTGGCCAGCAACCACGGCGCCCACCCCGTGGTCAACGCGTACTCCTTCCACACGGCCGTGACCACCGGGGACACCGACACGCTCGTGGTGGGCGCGCGCCTGCTGCACGAGACCGGCCGCCCGCGGGAGGCGGTGGCCTGGTACCAGGCCGCGGCGGAGGCCGGCGACAGCCAGGCCGTCCGGTCGGCGGCGAGCCTGCTCAGCGAGAGCGGCGACCTGGCCGAGGCGATCTCCTGGCTGCGCGAGCGCGCCGACGCCGGCGACACCCACGCCGCGTTGGAAGCGGCACGGCAACTGGAGCACGACGGGCAGGACGAGGAGGCGATCACCCTCTACCAGCGCGCCGCCCAGACGGGTGGCAAGAGCCAGGCGCTGCGCTCGGCGGCGGCCGTGCTGCGCCGTCACGGCCGGGCGCCCGAGGCCCTGGCGTGGTTGCAGGGCCGGGCGCGGGACGGCGACGAGAAGGCGCACCGCGAGGCCGCCCACCTGCGCTGGACCACCGGTGACCGGGAGGGCGGACTGCGCTCCTACGAGGAGGCGGTGGCCGCCGGCGACACCACCGCCCTGCGCGAGGCGGCGGAGCACCTCCAGGCCGCGGACCGGATCGAGGAGGCGATCGACTGGTACCGGCGCGCCGTCCGCGGCGGCGACAAGGTGGCCCTGCGGCCGCTGGCCGACCTGTTGAAGGCCGAGGGCGACCTCGACGGCGCCCTGCCGTACTACCTGCGGGCGGCGGAACTGTCCGACGTGCTGGCCATGCACCAGGCGGCCGCGCTCTACCGCTTGGGGAAGCAGCCGGCCCGGGCGCTGCACTGGTACCGGGAGGCCTCCCGGCACGGGGACGACTCGGCGCTGCTGCACATCGCCGCCCTCCACCAGGAGGCCGAGCGGATCGACACCGCGCTGACCTGGTACGCGAGGGCGGCCGACAGCCGGATCCGGGACGCCTACCGGGAGGCCGTCTGGATGCTCTGGGACGCGGGGCGGCTGGACGACGCCTACGCGTGGCTCGAGGGCCGCGTCGACAACGGCGACCGCCGGGCACTGCGCGAGATGGGCGACCTGCTCCGCGAGGTCGGCCGGCTCCCGGAGGCGCTCGCCTGGTACCGCCGGTCCGCGGCGCTGGGCAGCAAGTACTCCGGCCGGCACGTGGCCCGGCTGGAGGCCCGGTCGGGGGCCCGGTCGGCGTAGCGGCCGGGCCACCGGCCGCTCCGGTGATTTTCGGCCACGGCGCGGCCGGATTCCCCTGCGAACTTCACGAGTTACTTCACCCCAGTGATTCCGGGGCCCTTCCGCCGGTGATTACCGGGGTAATCAGAGAAATGACATGTCTCAGGAATGTGAGCAAGATGTGTGCCCTGGTATGTCCGCTTTTGATCGGACAAGTCGCCGGTGGTGAGGCGCGTAGACAGCCGGGGAATTGCCTCGGCACTACCAACTCTTGACCTTCACTAGGGGATTACGTAGCCTCCTGATCAATACGGAGGGCCGGTCGCCGGGGTGTTCGAGCGAGCCAGTTGCCGCCGTGGGGTGACCAATTCGAATCCGTGGGGGATCTCGTGTACGACGTCATTGTTGTCGGTGCCCGCTGCGCCGGATCGCCGCTGGCCATGCTGCTGTCCCGGCAGGGGCACCGGGTGCTGGTGGTGGACCGGGCCTCGTTTCCCAGCGAC
The DNA here is from genome assembly GCF_042731675.1 of Kitasatospora sp. NPDC059827. NCBI lineage: Bacteria > Bacillati > Actinomycetota > Actinomycetes > Kitasatosporales > Streptomycetaceae > Kitasatospora > Kitasatospora sp. NPDC059827. The sequence goes on from NZ_JBHWIV010000056.1 coordinate 15,643, forward strand.
TCCGTGTCGACGCACTACATCCATCAGGCCGGACTGTTGAAGCTCAAGGAATGGGGGCTGCTCGACGAGATCGTCGGCGCCGGAACGCCGGCGCTGCGCACGATGCACTACGCCTACCGCGGGATCGAGCTCAACGGCTTCGCCGAGCCGGTCGACGGCGTCGACGCCGTCTACTGCCCGCGCCGCACCGTGCTCGACGAGATCCTCGTCAACGCGGCCCGCCGGGCGGGCGCGGAGGTGCTGGAGGGCTTCACCCTGACCGACCTGGTCTTCGACGGCGACCGGGTGGTCGGTATCCGCGGCCGCGAAGGCGACGGCCCGGAGCGGGAGTTCCGCTCGACCGTGGTGGTCGGCGCCGACGGGTTCCACTCGACGGTGGCCAAGCGCACCGGAGCCGAGCTCTACAACGTGCGCCCGGCCGCCGGGTTCATCTACTACTCCTACTACACCGGGCTGGAGGACTGGGGCCTGCACCACAAGACCGGCATGAACGAGCGCTGGTTCGGCACCTGGCCGACCAACGACGGGCTCCAGATGCTGGCGACCATCTGCACCCGCCGCCAGCTCAAGGAGTTCCGCCAGGACGTCGAGGGCCGCTTCCAGGCCGTGTTCGACGACGTGTCCCCCGAGATGGGCGTCCAACTGCGGGACCAGGGGCGGCGCGTGGAGGACTTCAAGCCGATGCGCTACCCGGACAACTACTACCGCCGCGCCTACGGTCCGGGCTGGGCCCTGGTCGGCGACGCCGGCTACCACAAGGACCCGTACACCGGGTGGGGCATCACCGACGCCTTCCTGCACGGCCAGCTGCTGGCCGACCGGCTCCACCAGGGGCTGGCCGGGGAGCGGCCGATGGAGGAGGCGCTCGCCGAGTACAACAAGCTCCGCGACGAGGAGAGCGGCGACGTCTACGACTTCACCACCACCCTCGGCGAACTCACCGAACTGCCGCCCTTCTTCCGCGCCACGATGTCCGCGATGAGCGCCACCCAGGAGTGGACCGACCGGATGCTCGGCCTGATCGGCGGCATCGTCGAGGGGTACGAGATCTACGCGCCGGACGCCCTGGAGCGCCTCTACGACAGCGCCGGAGTGCCGCAGGACCAGCGGATCTACGACCCAGCGGGCTGAGCCGCCCCGCCCGTCCGATGGTCCGTCACAGCACTGCCGCAGCAGTCGTTCCAGTCCGCCGAGGGAGCCAGCAGATGACCAACGCCGCCAGCATGTACGACCTCATCAGCGAACAGCCCGAGCAGAGACCGTACTTCGAGACCGGCGGGACCGGCCGGTCGCACGAGTTCTACACCGGCGAGGAGCAGCACCGCAGGGAGATGGAGCGGATCTACGGCCGCCGCTGGCTGCCCGTGGACCACGTCTCCCGGCTCAAGGAGAAGGGCGCGTTCAGCACCCTGAACATCGGTACCGGATCCGTCCTGCTGCTGCACGGCGACGACGGCATCCAGGCCTACCACAACTACTGCCGCCACCGCGGCTACAAGCTGGTCGAGGAGGCCTCCGGCAAGCGGCAGAGCCTGGTCTGCCTCTACCACTGCTGGGTGTACGACCGCAACGGCGCGCTCAAGAGCCTCAACGGCACCTACCTCGACCACTTCTTCGCCAAGGAGAAGAACGGGCTGCTGCCGATCCGCACCGAGATCCGGCACGGCGTCGTCTTCATCGCCTTCTCCGACGACGCCCCGGACCTGGACGAATCCCTCGGCGAGTTCGGCGAGTTCGCCCGCGTCTACCACCTGGACGAACTGGAGTGCATGGAGGCCAAGGACTACCCGGTCGCCTCCAACTGGAAGCTCGTCGCGCACAACGTCAACGAGAGCCTGCACTTCCCGACCGCCCACAAGGACCTGCACCGGATCACCGACTTCGACGACGCCGGCACCTACGACCTCCGGGGCGACATCGTCGGCGCCTGGCAGTCGATCCGCGGCGGCTTCAACTCCGTGTCCATGACCGGCCGCAGCCGCCGCGAACCGATGCCGCTGGTGCCCGAGGCCGACCGGCAGCGGATCAACTGGATCACCATCCTGCCCAACCTGCTGTTCGGCTTCACCGCCGACTACGTGATGATGCAGTGGGTCTGGCCGGAGAGCCCCGGCACCTGCCTGGTCCGGCACTTCTGGCTCTTCCACCCCTCCGAGACCGCCAAGGAGGACTTCTCCCACGAGGCCGTCTTCGCGCTGTGGGACAAGGCCAACTACGAGGACTGGGCGATGTGCGAGCGCACCCACCGGGGCCTGGCGAACCCGCACTGGGCCCCAGGGCAGCTCTCCCTCGACGAGGAGGTGGTCTCCCAGATCGACGCCTGGGTCGCGGAACAGACAGCTGAGATGGACCCGACAACTCCTTCCGTCAGCTCCGACGCCGCCCCGGCCGGCGAGGCCCGCGCATGACGACGAACTGCTACCTCATCGGCGGCACCCGGGTCCTGACCGCGTGCGCCGCCCGGCTCCTCGACGTCGGCGTGCACATCGAGGGCGTCCTCAGCGACGACCCGGCCGCGGCCGCCTGGGCCGCAGAGCACCGGATACCGCTGCTCGACCCGCGCGGGGACCTCCGGGAGCTGCTCTCCCGACGGCCGTTCGACTACCTGCTCAGCACCGTCAACTTCCGGATCCTGCCCGCGGACGTGCTCGCGCTGCCCAGGATCGCCGCCGTCAACTTCCACGACGGCCCGCTGCCCCGCTACGCCGGCAGCCACGTCCCGGCCTGGGCGCTGTACGAGGGCGCCACCCGCCACGCCGCCACCTGGCACCGGATGACGGAGACCGTCGACGCCGGAAGCGTGCTGCTGGAGCGCTGGTTCCCGATCCGCGAGCACTCCACCGCCCTGTCGCTGACCTACGAGACGGCCGAGACCGGCATCGAACTGTTCGGCGACCTCGTCCCGCACCTGGTGGCCGGCACCCTGCCCGAACCGGTCGACACGGCCGGCCGCGAACGCCGCTTCTACCGCCGCTCCGCCCGGATGGCCGACGGCGGCGTCATCCACGCCGGAACCACCGCCGCCGAGGCCGTCCGCACCGCCAAGGCCCTCGACTACGGCTCCTTCCCCAACCCGCTCGGGCTGCCCGTGTACCTCACCGGGCAGGGCGCGGTGTTCACCCGGCAGGTCCGCTCGATCCCCCGCGCCGACGCCCGCACCGGCACCACCGCGCTCTCGGTGACCACCTCCGCGCTGACCCTGGCCGGACCGGACGCCGACCTCGTGCTCAGCGACTTCACCGCCGTCGACGGCACCGCCCTCAGCGGGCAGGCCGCCGCCCAGTGCCTCGGCATCGTCGAGGGCGCCCCGGTGCCGCCCGCCCCGCAGGACCTGCTCGCCGCGCTCGCCGCCGCCCAGGAGCAGCTGCGACCCCACGAGCCCTGGTGGCGCGCCCGCCTGACGGACCTGCGCCCGGCCCGGCTGCCCGCCGGGGACTTCACCGCCGCCACGGCCCACTACGGCCGCTACGAGCTGGCGTTCACCCCCGCCTCGCGCGAGGACACCGCCGAGGTCGTCCGCGCCTTCCTGCGCGCGGTCGCCGAGCGCACGGACGCCGGGCGTACGGACGCCGAGAGCGCGGACGTCGAGAGCGCGGACGTCGACCGCACGGACGCCCCGGCCGACCAGGACGCCCCAGGGGGCTTCGACTTCGCCTGGTCCCCGTCCGCCGCGCGGGACCTCGCCGAGCGCACCCACGGACTCGTCACCGCCCGCCACCCCGTCCGCTTCGACACCGAGGACACCGCCGCGGCGCTGCGCCGCAAGCTCGACCGGGCCGCCGAGAAGGGCGGCTACGCCGCCGACCTGGAGGCCCGGCTCGGCCTGGCCGGGCGCCCGCTGGGCGAGCGGGAGCCGGCCTTCACCCGGGTCATGGTCCTGGAGCGCGGCGCGGGCGAGGAGGCCTCCGCCGAACCGCACACCGAAGTCGCGCTGCTGTGCGTGCAGGACGGCCCGCCCACGGTGTTCGTCCGGGAGACCGCCATGGACTCCGAGGAGGCGCTGGCCTTCACCGAGCGGGTCGAGGACCTCTTCCTGGCCGCGCTGTTCCACGGCGAGGACGGGACGCCCGCGGCGAGCGGGAGCACCGAGGACGCCTCGGCACGTGCGAGCACCGATGCCCCGGCGACCGGGGCCGAGTCGGACGCCACCGAGGGCCCGACCGTGCTCGACCTGGTGGCCGCCGCCGTCGCCGAACGGCCCCGCGCCGTCGCCGTGCGCTGCGGCGACCGCACCCTCGACTACGCCCACCTCGACGCCTGGGCGGACGCGATCGCCGCCCGCCTCCACGACCACGGCATCGAACCCGGCTCGGTGGTCGGCATCCTGACCGAACGCGGCCCCCACCTGCTGCCCGCCCTGCTCGGCGTCCTGCGGGCCGGCGCCGCCTTCCTTCCGCTGGACCCGGGCTACCCGGCCGACCGGCTGCGCCGCTACACCGAGGTCGCCCGCTGCGACCTCGTCCTCACCGACGACCGCACCCACGCCCTCGGGCAGTCGCTCGGCGCCGCCCTGCGCGTGCCGGAAGCGGACGGCGCCGCGATGGCCGTGCCGGCCCCGGTCGGCGGCCGCGACCTCGCGTACGTGCTGTTCACCAGCGGATCCACCGGCGACCCCAAGGGCGTCGAGGTCGAGCACGGCGCCCTGGCCAACTTCCTCACCGGCATCGGCACCCGCCTGGCCGTACCGGCCGACGCCCGGGTGCTCGCGCACACCACGGTGGCCTTCGACATCTCCCTGCTGGAGCTGCTCCTGCCGCTGACGCTCGGCGCCACCGTCGTCCTCGCCTCCCGCGAGACCGCGCGCGACCCGCACCGGCTGGCCGAACTGACCGGCGAGGTGACCGTCGCCCAGGCGACCCCGAGCCTGTGGCGCCTGCTGCTGGAGACCGGCTGGACCCCGCCCGCCTCGCTCACCGTCCTGTCCGGCGGCGAGGCGCTGCCGGCGAGCGTCGCCCGGCAGCTGCACGCCTCCGCCCGGGAACTCTGGAACCTCTACGGCCCCACCGAGGCCACCATCTGGGTCTCCTGCCACCGGGTCACCGACACCGACGCCCTGCTGCCGCTCGGCGAACCCCTGCCGAACCTCCGCCTGCACGTCCTGGACGAGCGCTCGGAGCCCGTCCCGGCCGGCGGCACCGGCGCCCTGTACCTCTCCGGCGCCGGGCTCGCCCGCGGCTACGCCCACCGCCCGGACCTCACGGCGGACGCCTTCGTCGTCCACCCCACCAGCGGCGTACGCCTGTACCGCACCGGGGACGAGGTGCGGCTGCACCCGGACGGCGCCGTCGAGTGGCTGGGCCGGGCCGACGCCCAGGTGAAGGTGCGCGGCAACCGGATCGAACCGGCCGAGATCGAGCGGGTGCTGGAGCGCTTCGACGGCATCACCGCGGCCGTCGTCGGCGCCGCCCGCTTCGAGGGGCGCGGCGAACCGCGCCTGACGGCCTACCTGGTCGGCGGAGCGACGGCCACCAAGTCCCGGCTGGACGCCTTCGTGCGCGCCGCGCTGCCGGACTACATGGTCCCCGACGCCTACGTGCGCATCGACGCCCTCCCGCTCACCGACAACGGCAAGGTCGCGCGCACCCGGCTGCCCGAGCCGAAGCGGGACAACATCGTCCGCGCTGGCGACGGGGCGGAGCCGACGCGCCCGGCGGTGCAGGACCGCACCGGCGGGATCGCCCGGGTCTTCGCCGCCACGCTCGGGCACACCGAGTTCACCGCGGACGACAACTTCTTCGACCTCGGCGGCGACTCGGCCAGCGTCACGGTGGCCGCGGCGCAGCTGAGCACGGCGCTGGGCCTGCGGATCAGTGCGGCGGACGTCTTCGCGACCGGCACGCCGGCCAAGCTGGCCCGGCTGCTGGGCGCGGGGGAGGGGGAGCCGGCGCCGACCGTGCCCGCGCCCGTACCCGTGGCCGTACCAGTGGTCGAGGTCGAGGTCGAGGTCGTTCCGGCCCCCGTACCGGCCCCGGTCGTCGCCCGGGAGCAGGCCCCGCCCGTGGCCCCGGCGCCCGCCGCCGTACGGCCGCAGCCCGCTCCGCGCCCGGCCGAGGACGGCGCGCTGGCCGTCGTCGGCATGGCCTGCCGCTTCCCCGGCGCCGCCACCCCGGACGAGTTCTGGCGCAACCTGATGGACGGCGCCTCGGGCGTCGGCCCGGCCCCGGCCGGGCGGCGCGGCTGGGCCGAGCTGTGGTCCGACACCGACGACGTGCCGACCGGCTGGCTCGACGGCGTCGAGTACTTCGACCCCGCGCGCTTCGGCCTCACCGACCGCGAGGCCCGGCGGATGGACCCGCTCCAGCGCCTACTGCTCAGCGTCACGGCCGAGGCGCTGGAGAGCTGCGGCCACGACCACACCTCGCTCGGCGCGGACACCGGCGTCTTCGTCGGCACGATCGCCAGCGACTTCCCCGAACTGGTCGCCCGCAGCACCGGCCACGCCGACCCGCACGCGGCCACCGGCACCGCCATGTCGATGATCGCCAACCGGCTGTCGCACGTCTTCGACTGGTCGGGACCGAGCATCGTGGTGGACACCGCCTGCTCCTCCTCCCTGGTCGCCCTGCACCAGGCCGCCATGCACCTGCGCGCGGGCGACGTCGACGCCGCCGTGGTCGGCGCGGCCAACCTGGTGCTCACCCCGGACAAGTCCCGCTCCTACGCGCGCACCGGCATGCTGTCCCCGCAGGGGCGGTGCCGCACCTTCGACGAGGCGGCGGACGGCTACGTACGGGGCGAGGGCTGCGGCGTCGTCGTCCTCAAGCGGCTCGCCGACGCCGAGCGCGACGGGGACCCGGTGCTCGCGGTGATCCGCGGTACCGCCGTCAACCACACCGGCGGCAGCGCCGGATTCCTCACCGCGCCCAGCAAGCCCGCCCAGGAGGCGGTGCTGCGCAAGGCGCTCGCCGCCGCCGGCCGCACCGCCGAGGACATCGGCTACATCGAGGCGCACGGCACCGGCACCCCGCTGGGCGACCTGATCGAGCTGGAGGCCCTGCACGCCGTCCTCGGCCGGGGCCGGGAGGCGGCCCGGCCGCTCCCGGTCGGATCGGTGAAGACCAACCTCGGCCACCTGGAGCCCGCCGCCGGCATCGCCGGCCTGATCAAGACCGTCCTCGCCCTCCAGGCGGCGACCATCCCGCCCTCGCTCAACTACCGCACCCCGAACCGGGCGTTCGACTTCGCCGGCTCGCCGCTGGTCGTCGCCGACCGGGCGCTGCCGTGGGACGGGCCGAAGGCGGCGGGCGTCAGCAGCTTCGGCTTCGGCGGCGTGAACGCGCACGTCGTGCTGGAGGCCGCGCCGGACACCGCCCCGGTGCAGGACGGCGGGCCCCGGCTGGTCGTCCTGTCGGCCGGGTCGGAGGCGGCGCTGCGCACCCTCGCCGAGCGGCTCGTCCTGATGCTGGACTCCCCGCACTGCCCGCCGCTGGCCGCGCTGAGCGAGGCCGCCCTGCGCCGCCCGGCCCAGGCGCACCGACTCGCCTGCGTGGTGAACGGCGTGGAGCAGCTCGACGACAAGCTCCGGCTGTTCCTGGCCGGGGCGGGTACCTCGCGCTCGCTGCACACTGGCGTGGTCTCCGGCACGGCCAGGCCCGGCCGGGAGCCGCTCGCCCCCGGCGCCTCCAGGGCGCAACTCGACGACGCCGCACGGCAGTTCGTCACCGGGGTGGACCTGTCCGCCGGCCCGGGCCGGGCGGGCGTGCGGTTCCCGACCGCACCGCACGAGGAGCGCTTCCTGTGGCCGGCCCCGGCCGCCGCCCCCGTGGCCGCAGCGGTCCCCGTTGCCGCGCCCGCACCCGTGCCGGCCGGTCCGTCCGTCCGCCGCTGGGACGGGCAGCCGGAGGCCGCCGAGCACCTCGTGCTCGGGCGGCCGACCCTGCCCGGCGCCGCGTACCCCGGCCGGGTCGCCGAACTCCTCGGCCGGGACGGCTTCACCCTGCGCGACCTGACCTTCCGGATGCCCGTCGAAGGCGCCGACACCCTCACGGCCGAGCAGGACGGACCCTCCGTCCGGTTCCGCAACGCCGCCGGGGCACTGGTCTGCGACGGCGAGGTGACCGCCGCCGAGGCGCCGTCCCCCCTCGCCCCGCCCGCCGCCAACGGCCTGGCACCCGTGGACCTCGACGCGATGTACCGGGCCCACGAACAGGCCGGGCTGCACTACGGCCCCGGCTACCGCACCGTCACCGCGCTGTCCACCACCCCCGGACAGGCCGTCGGCACCCTCCGCGCCGACGACCGGCCGTACGGGCCGCTGGACGCCCGGCTGCTCGACGGCGCCTTCCAGGTCGCGCTCGCCGCCTGCGGCGCGCGGGGACTGTACGTCCCCTTCGCCGTCGAGCGGCTCACCGTCCGCGGCCCGCTGCCCGCCACCGCCCGGGTGCACGCCCGGCGCGACCGGGAGGCCGGCCCCGACGCCGGGCTGCTCAGTGCGAGCCTGGTGATCCTGGACGGCGACCAGCCCGTGCTGGAGGCCCGCGGGGTCACCTGGAAGCGGATCTCGCCGACCCCGCCGGGGCCGGCGCCCGAGCCCGACCTGCGGCGGGAGACCGCCCACGGCGCATCCGCGACCGCGCCCACCGGCGGCACCCGGCCCACCGCACCGCCGCCCTCGCCCCGGCGGACCGGGGGCGCCCTCCGGGCCACGCTCGCCCAGTGGGTGGCGTCCGCCCTGGAGCTGGACGCCGACACCCTCGAAGGCGACCGGCCGCTCCAGGAGTTGGGGCTCGACTCGGTCCTGGCCGTCTCGCTGGCCCAGGACATCCGGTCCCGGCTGGACGTGGACATCCCGATCACGCTGCTGCTGGAGGTCGGCACGGTCGACCGGCTGTCCGCCGCGCTGCGCGAGGAGTACGGCGTCACCGACGGCCCGGCCGAGCCGGCCCCCGCTGCCCCGCCGGAGCGCACCGAGGCCCCGGCGGCCACGGAGGTCCCCGTGACCCCCGCGGCTACTGCCGCTCGACGTGAGGATCACCAGGACGACGGTCCCCGTGACGAGGGCCCCCGCCACGACGACGAGCGCCACGACATCGCCGTCATCGGCGTCGACGGCGTCTTCCCGAACGCCGCGAACCCCGCCGAGCTCTGGCGCGTCCTGACCGACGGCCAGGACTGCCTGCGCGAAGTGCCCGCCTCCCGCTGGGACATCGACGCGTACTACGGCACCGAGGGCGAGCCCGGCACCGTGTACCTGCGGCGGGCCGGCTTCGTCGACGGCCTGACCGACTTCGACGCCGGGTTCTTCCGGCTCTCGCCCGCCGAGGCCCAGTGGATCGACCCCCAGCAGCGCCACCTGATCCAGTCGGCCTGGCGCGCCCTGGAGGACGCCGGCCCGGCCGGCCGGGAGCAGACCTCCACCGGCGTGTTCGTGGGGGCCAGCTACCAGCACTACCGGGACATGGTCGTCGGCGAGGTCGTCGAGACGGCCGCCGGGCTGGGCAACCACAACGCGATCCTGGCCAACCGGCTGAGCCACTTCCTGGACCTGCGCGGTCCGAGCATGACGATCGACACCCTGTGCTCCTCCTCGCTGGTCGCCCTGCACACCGCCGTGCGCTCGCTGCGCTCGGGCGAGTGCGAGCAGGCCATCGTCGCCGGGGTGCACCTGGGCATGTCGCCGCAGTACTTCCAACTGGGCTCCCGGCTACGGTCGTTCTCGCCCTCGGACGCGATCCGGCCGTTCGACGCGGCCGCCGACGGCTTCGTGCCGGGCGAGGGCGTGGTGTCGGTGGTGCTGAAACCGCTGACGGCGGCGCTGCGCGACGGCGACCGGATCCGGGGCGTCATCCGCGGCAGTGCCGTCAACCACGGCGGCCGCACCAGCGGCCTGACGGTGCCGAGCAGCGGCGCCCAGGAGGACGTGGTGCTGGCGGCGCTGCGGGACGCGGGCGTGTCCCCGGACACGATCGACCTGATGGAGGCCCACGGCACCGGAACCGGCCTGGGCGACCCGATCGAGGTCGAGGGGCTCACCCGGGCCTGGCGGCGGTACACCGACCGTGCGCAGTTCTGCGCGCTCGGCTCGGTCAAGTCCAACATCGGGCACCTGGAGCCGGCCGCCGGACTGGCCGGCCTGGTCAAGGTCCTGCTCGCGATGGAGCACGGCACGATCCCGCCCTCGCTGCACCTGCGCCGCCCCAACGACCACGTGAAGTTCGAGGGTTCGCCGTTCTACCTGGCCGACCGCGCCCTCGACTGGCCGCGCGGCGGCGGGCGGGTGCGCCGGGCGGCGGTCAGCGCCTTCGGCATGGGCGGCGTCAACGCCCACGTCATCGTGGAGGAACCGCCGGCCGTCCCGGCCCGCACCCCGGAGGCCCGGCGGAGCCACCTGATCCGGGTGACGGCCGCCGACCAGGACGCCGTCCGCACCCTGGCCGCCGCCTACGCCGACCGCCTGGGCTCCGCGACCGCCGACGAACTCGGCGACATCGCCTACACCGCCAACACCGGCCGGGCCGCCCACCGCTGGCGGGTCGCCGTGCACGGCAGCACCGCCCGCGAACTGGCCGAGCGCCTCACCGAGGTCGCCGACGGCCGCACCCCGGCGGTCCGGCCCACCGGCCGGCCCACCACGGCCTTCCTGTTCACCGGCCAGGGCTCGCAGTACCGATCCATGGCGAGCGGCCTGCTCGCCACCGAACCGGCCTTCCGCGACGCGCTGCACGAATGCGCCGACCTGCTGCGCCCGCACCTCGACGTCCCGCTGCCCGACCTGCTCCACGGCGACGCCCGGCACCTGCTGGACGAGACCCGCTACGCGCAGCCCGCCATCGTCAGCGTCCAGGTCGCCCTGGTCCGGCTGCTCGCCGGAACGGGCGTGCACCCCGACGTGGTCGCGGGCCACAGCCTCGGCGAACTCACCGCGGGCTGGGCCGCCGGCGCCCTCGACCTGCCCGACCTGCTGCGGCTCACCGCGCTGCGCGGCGCCCTGATGCAGGAGTGCCACGGCGCGGGCGGGGCGATGACCGTCGTCCACACCGACGCGGACACCCTCGTCGAGGAGCTGCGGGCCCACCCCGGCGTCGAGATCGCGGCGTACAACGCGCCGCGGGTGCACACGGTCACCGGCCCGGCCGAGGCCGTCGCGCGGTACTGCGAGCGGACCCCGCACCGCACCCAGCGGCTCGCCGTCGGCCACGCCTTCCACTCCGCCGCGATGGAGCCGGCCGTCCGCCCGTTCGCGGAGGCCGTCGCGCGGACGCCGCTCAAGGCACCGGCCCTCCCGTTCGCCTCCACCCTCACCGGCCGCTGGCACACCGACACCACCGCCACCGACCCCGAGCACTGGGCGGCGGCGATCCGCGAGCCCGTGCGCTTCGCCCAGGCCCTCGCCGTACTCGGCGAGGGCGCCCCGGACACCGTCTGGGAGGTCGGCCCGCACCCCCAGCTGCTGCCGCTGGCCCGGACCGTCCTCGCCGAACCGCACCCGGCCTGGATCCCCACCCTCCACCGCGACCGCGACGACCAGGCCCAGCTGCACGCGGCCCTGGCCACCCACCACAACCGCACCGGCGCCGACCTGGACTGGAGCGCCCTGCACGCCGGCCGGGACCGGCGCACCACCACCATCCCCGGCTACCCCTTCCACCGGCAGGAGCTGACCGCGCCCCCCGCCCGCCGCCTCGCGGCGAGCGCCGTCGGCCACCCGCTGTTCGACCGCCGTTACGAGAACGGGAACGAGGGCCAGTGACGACGCATCGAGCCGACACCCACGCGACCCACGGGACGCACGACACCCGAGGGACGCACGGGACGAACGACGTCCACGGGACGCGCGAGACCTACGAGAAGACCTTCGCCGGGCGCGAGCCCCTCATCGCCCAGCACCGCGCCGACGGCCTCGGCCTGCTGCCGGCCGCCGTGCAGCTGGAGATGGCCCTGGCGGGCATCGCCGGGCTGCGCCCCTTCGCACCGTCGGAGCTCACCGACGTGGCCTTCCTGCGCCCGCTCACCCTCGCCGAGGACGCCTCGGCCGCCGTGCGCCTCGACGTACGCCGCACCGGCACCGGCACCGACCGGACCGGCTTCGAGCTGAGCACCGTCCTGGCGGGCGAGCGCAAGGCCCTGTCCACCGGCACCGGGCGCCTGCTCGGCGCCGGGAACTCCGGCCCGACGGCCTGGCAGGTCACCGCGCCCCGCGCGGTCGACCCGGCCGAGCTGTACCGGGGCTGGGCGCGCGAGGGCCTCGCCTACGGGCCCGACTTCCGCACCGTCCGGGAGCTCGCCGTCGGCGACGGCACGGCCCGCGCCGTGCTGGCCACCGACGCCGAACCGCTGCCCTGGCACGCCCACCCGCTGCTGGTGGACGGCGTGTTCCAGGCCGCCGCCTGCGCGCTCCAGGACCTCGCCGACGGCCCGCGGCCCGTGCTGCCGATCGGCATCGCCCGGATCGCCGTGCACGCCGAACTGTCCGGAGGGACGGGCGGCGCGACCGTGCTGGTGCGCCGCACCGGCGACGAGGGCGCCTACGCGACGGCGGACGCCCTGCTGCTCGGCCCCTCCGGCGAGGTCGTCGTCGAGTTCACCGGCCTGCGGATGCGCCGCACCACCGGGCGGGCGGCGGGCCCCGCCCACCCGCTCTCCCGGATCCGCTGGCGCCAGGCGCCCGGCCCGGGCGAGGCACCCGGCCCGGTCCGCGAGCCGGCCGAGGGCACCTGGGTGCTGCTGCACCACGGCGCCGCCGGGGACGACCCCGCCGGGCGCACCGCCCGCCGACTGCGGGCGGAGGGCGCCCGCGTGGTGGAGGCCGTCCTCGGTACGGACACCGCCACCGGCGGATCCGACCGCGTCCTGCTGCCCGCCGCCGACGAGGAGTCCTTCCGCCGGCTGTGGGAGTCGCTGGGCGAGCCGGTGGCCGGGGTCGTGCACCTGTGGAACACCGGGCCCGCGCGCGAGCGGCAGGCCGAACTCGACCAGGGCCTGCACGGCTGCCTGGCCGCGCTCAGGACCCTCGGCGAACGCCAGCGGAACGCCCGCTTCTTCGCGGTGACCGCCTCCGGCCAGCCGGTCGTGGACGGCGACGTCCCGGTGCCCGCCCGCGCCGCGCTCTGGGGCCTGGTGCGCACCGCCGCGATCGAGTACCCGGGGCTGCGCCCGCGCCTGATCGACCTGGACGGCGCCTCCGCCGAGGCGCTGGCGGGCGAGCTCGGCGACGGCCCCACCGAGGTCGCCTACCGGCGGGGCGTGCGCCACGAACCGGTGCGGGTGCGCACCCGCCCGGCCCGTCCGGGCGGGCGGCCGGTCCGGCCCGGCGGCCGCTACCTGCTGCTGGGCGGGCACGGCGGGCTGGGCCGCGAGCTGGCCGCCCGCCTCGCCCGGGAGGGCGCCGGCCTGGTCGCGCTGGTCAGCCGCTCCGGCGGCGCCGGTGCCCCCGCCGCCGACCTCCCCGGCTGCACGGTCGTCTCGTACGCGGCCGACATCACCGCCCCGGGCGAACTCGGCGCCGTCGTCGACCGGATCCGTGCGGAGTTCGGCGAACTGCACGGCGTCGTGCACGCCGCCGGCACCCTCAAGGACGGCCTGATCCGCTCCGCCACGCCCGCCGACCTCGCCGCGGTGCTGCGGCCCAAGGTGGACGGCGTCCACGAGCTCGCCGCCGCCCTCGCCGGGACGGACCTGGACTTCGCCGTGCTGTTCGCCTCGGTCTCCGGGACCTTCGGCAACCTCGGCCAGGCCGGGTACGCCGCCGCCAACGCCTACCTGGACGCCTTCGCCCATGCGCACGGCCGGCCCTGGCTGAGCGTCGACTGGGGCCTGTGGGGCGAGGTCGGCATGGGTACCGCCGTCGCCGACCAGCTGCGCCGGCGCGGCGTCCGGCCGCTGGGCACCGCCGAGGCCCTGGACGCCCTGCTGGCGGTGCTGGGCGAGGACACCCGGCAGGTCGTCATCGCCCACCCCGACGCCTCGGTGGTCCTCCCCGAGGACGAGCCCCCGGGCGCGCGGCTGCCGGGTGCCGAACCCGCCGACGAGCTGCGCGCGCCCGCCGCGCTGCACGCCGGAGGCGCCGGCCCCGAGCGCGTCGAACAGGCCCTGGAGGGCTTCCTGACGGAGCGCCTCGGCCTGGCCCGCCTCGACCGCGACGCGCCGCTGTCGGACTACGGGATGAGCTCCATCACGAGCGTCGAGCTCTCGGAGGAGCTGTCCCGCCGGTGGGGGATCCACCTGCCCGCCACCCTGTTCCTGGAGTACGGCGGCTTCGCCGAGCTGGCGCAGGCGCTGACCGAGCGGTACGGGGCGGCCGAGGCGCTGCCCGCGCCGACCGCGCCGACCGCCGATCCTGACCCCGGGCCGGACCCGGCGCCGGACCCCGGACCGGCTCCCGCTGCCGCTCCCGTCCTGGAAACGGCCGAGGCGTCGCCCGCCGCCCGCCCCGTCGACCGCCCCGGGGACATCGCCGTGGTCGCCGCCTCCGGCGACCTGCCCGGCGCCACCGACCCGGACGGCCTGTGGGCCCTGCTGCGGGCCGGCGGCCACGCCTTCACCGAGATCCCCGCCGACCGCTGGGACATCGACGCCCACTTCGGCCCGCGCGCCCCGCGCCAGACCGGCACCTACTGCCGCACCGGAGCCTTCCTCACCGGCATCGACCGCTTCGACCCGGCGTTCTTCGGCGTCTCCGTCCGCGAGGCCGAGGAGCTGGACGTCCAGCAGAAGCTGCTGCTGGAGCACGCCTGGGCGGTGCGCGACGAGAGCGGCCTGGCCGACCGCCGCGACATCGGGGTGTTCGTCGGCGCCACCTACACCCACCACCGCGACGCCCAGGGCCTGGACAGCGTCGGCCCCTACAGCGCGCTCGGCTCCATGAACGCCCTGCTGGCCAACCGGATCTCCTACGCCCTGGACCTGCGGGGCCCGTCGCAGACCGTCGACACGCTCTGCTCCTCCGCCCTCGTCGCCGTCCAGCAGGCGGTCGCCGCCCTGCGCGCCGGCCACTGCGGCGCCGCGATCGTCGCGGCCTGCCACGTCGGCCTGACCCCGTGGTACTACCGCAGTCTCAGCCAGCTGGGCGCCCTGTCCGAGGGCCTGCCCCGCCCGTTCGACGCCCGGGCCGACGGCTTCGTCCCGGGTGAGGGCGCGGTGGCCGTCATGCTCAAGCCGCTGGCCGACGCCGAGCGGGACGGCGACCGCGTCCTGGGCGTCATCCGCGGTGCGGCCGTCAACCACGGCGGCCGGGCCGGCGCCCTGCCGGTGCCGCGCAGCGAGGCCCAGACGGAGGTGATCCGGGCGGCCCTGGCGGACGCCGGAGTGGCCCCGGCGGAGATCACCCTGATCGAGGCGCACGGCACGGCCACCCAGCTGGGCGATCCGATCGAGACGGCCGCGCTGGCCGCCGTGTTCGGCGCCGACCCGGCCCGCCGCGCCCCCTGCCACCTCGGCTCCGTCAAGGCCAACATCGGCCACCTGGAGCCGGCCGCCGGCCTGGCCGGCCTGCTCAAGGTGCTGCTCTGCCTGCGGCACCGGGAGATCCCGCCGCTGGCCGGCTTCGACACCCCGAGCGCCCAACTCGACCTGGCCGACGGGACGTTCGTCATCCCGACCGAGCCGGTGGAGTGGTCCGGGGAAGGGCCGCGCCGGGCCGGGATCAGCGCCTTCGGCATGGGCGGCACCAACGCGCACCTCGTGGTGGAGGAGTACGTCCCGCAGCCCGCCGACCGGACCCTCGCCCCGGGCGGGGCACCCGAGGCACTCGGCGAGCACCTGCTCGTGCTGTCCGGGCACACCCCCGAGGCCCTGGCCCACCGCGCCGCGGACGTGCTCCGCCTGCTGCGCGGCGACACCCCGACCGACCTCGCCGCGCTCTGCCGCTCGGCCGCCGTGGGACGCGACCACCGGCGCCACCGGCTGGCCGTCCTCGGCTCCACCGCCGGAGAGCTGGCCGCCGGGCTGGCCCGCCACCTGCGCGACGGGCAGGCGCCGGCCTTGCGTGGCGACGCGCCCCTGGACGGCGCCGCGACACCCGCCGACGACGACTTCCTCGACCTGGTCGCGGGATTCACCACCGTGAGCGCCGAGCGCCTGCGGGCCCGGCTGCCCCTGCCCGAGCAGCGGCTCGGCACCGCGCTGGCCCTGCACCACGTCAGCGGCGGAACCGTCGACTGGCGCGCCGTCCACCAGGGCGCGCCCGCCCGCCGCACCGACCTGCCGCCCTACCCCTTCCGGGCCCCGGCCGAGACCGCCCGCCGGCTGACCCGCGCCCACCGGGTCTTCGGCGAACCGACCGTGCCCGGCGCGCTGCCGCTGGCGCTCGCCCTGCACCGGGCCCACCTGCTGCACCGGGCGGCCTTCCTCGGCCGGGGCACCGGCGAGGGCCCGCTCGGCAGCGACCTGGACGACCCGGCACGCACCGGCGCGGCCACCTTCCGCCACGGCGGGCGGACCATCGCCCGCATCGAGCCGGCCGGCCCGGACACCGCACCCGCCCGCGCCCCCCGCGCGGCGGACCTCGACGCCCTGCGCGCCCGCCTCGGCCGCACCCTCGAACCGGACGGCCTGTACGCCTGGTTCGCGGCGAAGGGCATGGACCTCGACGCGCCGCTGCGCTCGCTCGGCGAGGTGCGCTACGGACCGGACCGCGTGCTCGCCCGCGTCGACCTGCCGGAGGGCGGGCCGCTGGAGCGGACGGTGGTCGCGCTGGACGCGGCCCTGCAGAGCATGGCCGTGCTCACCCTGGCCGACCCGTCCGCCGCCGCGGAGACGTACCTGCCGGAGTCCGTCCGGCAGGTCGAGCGGTGGGACGACCCCGCCCGGACCGCCTACGTGCTGCTGGAGGCCGAGGACAGCGGGACGGACCGGGTCCGCCGGGGCGACGCGACGCTGCTCGCCGCCGACGGCGCCGCGCTGGCCCGACTCACCGGAGTCGAGTACCGGACGGCGCAGGGGCCGGGGGCGTCGGCCGGGTCCGCTGCGGCCGAGACCGCTGAGCCCGAGACCCTCGTGGCCGGGCCCGAGGCGCCGGTGCCGGTCCGGACCGTACCGGACGGGCACGGCGCGGCCGTGGAGGCCGCCGTCCTCGCCATCGTCCGGGACGCCTTCCGCGACCCGGCGATCACCGCGACCACCCCGCTCTCCACCGTCGGGCTCGACTCCCTGCTGGCGACGGCCGTCGCGGCGGACCTGGAGGCGGCCCACGGGCTGCGGCTGAGCCCCGGTGAGGTGCTGGAGCACCCCGACTGCCGCTCGTTGGCGGCCTACCTGGCCGGGCAGGCCGCCGCCGGTTTCGCCGCAGTACCGGACGTGCCGGCGGACGCACCGGCTGAGGCACCGGCTGTTACTGAGTCGGAGCCGGAGCCGGAGGCGGACTCGAAGGACATCGCGGTCATCGGCTTCGCCCTCGCACTGCCCGGTGCCCGGGACGAGGACGCGCTCTGGTCGCTGCTCGCCGACGCGGGCAGCGCCCTCGGCCCGGCTCCCGCCCACCGTTGGAACGGCTCCGCGGCCGTGCGGACGGGCGACGTCGGCGGATTCCTCGACAACGTCGAGGAGTTCGACGCCCGGTTCTTCGACTTCTTCCCCAAGCAGGCCGAGGTCCTGGACCCCCAGGTCCGCTGGCTGCTGCGGACGACCTGGGAGGCGCTGGAGTCGGCCGGTCTGCCGCCGCGCGGCCTCGACCGCGACACCGGCGTGTTCGTGGGCGCCAGTTACCAGCACTACCGCGAGTACAACCTCGCGCCGGAGCTGGATGCCCACAGCGGCCTGGGCAACCACAACGCCTTCCTGGCCAACCGGCTGAGCCACTTCCTGGACCTGCGCGGTCCGAGTATGACGATCGACACCTTGTGCTCCTCCTCGCTGGTCGCCCTGCACACCGCCGTGCGCTCGCTGCGGGTGGGCGAGTGCGGCCAGGCGATCGTCGCCGGGGTGCGGGTCGGGCTGTCGCCGCTGCACTACACCGCGATGACCAATCTGCGCGCACTCTCCCCGACGGGCCTGGTGCGGGCGTTCGACGCGACCGCCGACGGCTTCGTGCCGGGCGAGGGCGTGGTGTCGGTGGTGCTGAAACCGCTGGCGGCGGCGCTGTGCGACGGCGACCGGATCCGGGGCGTCATCCGCGGCAGTGCCGTCAACCACGGCGGCCGCACCAGCGGCCTGACGGTGCCGAGCAGTTCGGGACAGGAGGACGTGGTGGCCTCGGCGCTGCGCGAGGCGGGGGTGTCGCCCGAGTCGATCGGCCTGGTCGAGGCGCACGGCACCGGTACCCGGCTGGGTGACCCGATCGAGGTGGAGGGGCTGACCCGGGCCTGGCGCGAGCACACCGACCGCGCGCAGTTCTGCGCGCTCGGCTCGGTGAAGTCCAACATCGGGCACCTGGAGCCGGCCGCCGGACTGGCCGGCCTGGTCAAGGTCCTGCTCGCGATGGAACACGGCACGATCCCGCCCTCGCTGCACGTCCGGCGACCCAACGACCATGTGACGTTCGAGAGTTCGCCGTTCTACCTGGCCGACCGCGCCCGCCCCTGGCCGCGCGGGGAGCAGGCCCGCCGGGCGGCCGTGAGCTCCTTCGGGATGGGCGGCGTCAACGCCCACGTCATCGTCGAGGAGCCGCCCGCCCTCCCGGTCCGCCCGCCGCTGCCGCCCGGCAGCCACCTGGTGCGGGTGACGGCCGCCGACGAGGACACCGTCCGCACCCTGGCCGCCGCCTACGCCGAGCGGTTCGCGGCGGTCCGCGACCCGTGGGAGACCGCCGACCTGTGCTGCACGGCCAACACCGGCCGCTCCCCGCAGGAATGGCGGACGGCCGTCCACGGCCGTGACGCCGCCGAACTCGCCACCGCCCTGCGCGCCGTCGCCGCCGGCCGGGTGCCCGTCACCCGCGCCGACCAGGAACCGGGCGCCGCCGAGCGGTCCGTGCTCGCTACGCCCGGTGCCCGCACCGCGAACCTGCCGACCTACCCGTTCGCCCCGGACACCTACTGGCGGACCCGCACCGGCGAAGCCCCCCGGCCCACCGGTACCCGGGCCCTGCGCACGGCATGGCACCCCCAGGAGCCGGCCGCCCCGACGGCCGCCCCGACGGTGGCCCTCGGGACCGTCCGGCTGGTCGGCGCCGACCGCGCCCTCGGGCAGCTGATCGAAGCCGAACTCCGCGCCCGCGGCGCCCGCCTGGCCGAACCCGGCCGGGCCGCCGACACCGTCCTCATGATCGACGCCTCCAACGACGCCGACGGTGGCGACGGCGAGGAGCTGGGCCCGTTCTGGAAGGAACTCGGCGACCAGAGCCGGGAGTTGCCGCCACACGGCCGCATCCTGTGGGCCGGCTGCCACGGCGCCGCCGTGCACCCCGGGGAGCGCGCCGCGCTGCGCCCGGTACGGGCCGCCGAGGCCGCGGCGGTGGCCGCCGCCTGCGCCGAGAGCCGTAGGTCCGGCGCGATCGTCCACCTGGACGCGGCCGATCCGGCCGAGGCGTGGGCCCGGCAACTCGCCGCCGAGTACGCGGCCCTGGGGCACGGCCCGTACGCCCAGGACAGCGAGCACGGCGAGCACGGCGCTTCCACGGTCGTGGCGTACCGCGGCGGCGTCCGCTACGCCCCGCAGTCCGCCGACGCGGCGCCCGGGCCGAACTGCGGCCTGTCCGGAGACGGTTACCTGCTGGTCACCGGCGGGCTCGGTGCCGTCGGCCGACGCCTGGTCGCCCGGCTGATCGAGCGCGGCGCCCGCCGCATCGGCATCGTCGGCCGGTCCCCGCTCGACCCCGGGCGCTCCGCCGCGCTGCGCCAGCTGGCAGGCCCGGCGGAGGTGGCGTACCTGCCGTGCGACACGGCCGACGCCTCGGCGCTCGCGGCCGTCGCCGACGAACTGGGCGCCCGTTGGGGCCGGTTGCGCGGTGTGGTGCACGGAGCCGGCGGCGTCAACCCGTTCGGCGCGATGCACCGCCGCCCCTGGGGCGACGCCGCCCGGGTGCTGGCCCCGAAGGTCGCCGGCTCGCAGAACGCCGTCCGGCTCGCCCAGCAGCGCGGCGCGGACTTCGCCGTCCTGGTGTCCTCGATCGCCGGCGCCCAGGCCCGGGCCGGGCGCGGACTGGTCGACTACGCCCTCGCCAACGCCTACCAACTCGCCCTGGCCGAAAGGGAGAACGGCACTACCGGAACCACCGTCACGGCCCACGCCTGGCCGGACTGGACGGGGGTCGGCATGGCCGCGGACGCCTCCTTCGCCGCCGCCCACGCCATCGACGCCGCGGAGGCGGAGGCCGCCTTCCTCGACCACGCACTGACCGGCGGCGCCGTGGTCTTCCCCGGCCGCACCACCGCCACCGCGCAGCCCGTACCGGCACCGACACCGACACCGGAACCGGAACCGGCCCCGATCCGCGTCGTCATCCCCGCCGCCGTCCCCACGGCGGTGCCCGCCGCCCCCGCGCCGGTCACCGGCCGGGACCGCACGGCAGCCCGCGAGGCCGTCCGCGCGGCGTTCGTCCAGGTCCTCGGCGAGGACCCCGGTGAGCGGGCGCTGCCCGGCCTCGGGCTCGACTCGCTGGCGATCGCCGAACTGGCCACCGCCCTGGAACGGCACACCGGACGCACCGTCGACCCGTCGCTGCTGATGCGCACCCGTACGGCCGACGACCTTGCCGCCGTGCTCGCCGCCGAGCTCGCGGTGACCGTCCCCACCCAGCCGGGCCCGGACCGCCCGGTCCCCGCCCCGCCGGATGCCGACGGCCGCAGCACCGCGCTGCGGGCCCTGCTGCGCCCCCTGGTCGGCGCCGGACCGGGACCGGTGACGCCGTGACCGCTCCCGCCGGCCGCCCGGCCGATCCCTTCACCAACCACTCCACCGACAGACCCGCCGACGAAAGGACCAGCGTGGACCGCCCGGACCGCCGCATCGCCGTCATCGGCCTCGCGGTACGCCTCCCCGGCGCCGAGGACGCCGTCGACCTGGCGCACTTCCTGTACCAGGACGGCACCGAGGTCGGCGAGGTCCCGCCCGGCCGGTGGCGTCGCGAGCTCTACCTCGGCGACGGCCCCCACCAGGGCTCCCACCACCGCGGGGCGTTCCTGCTCGACCCCTACTCCTTCGACCACGCCGCCTTCGGCCTCAGCGCCGAGGACGCGCTGCTGCTGGACCCGCAGCAGCGCACCATGCTGGAGGTCGGCGCCCGGGCCCTGGAGGACTCCGGCCAGCTCGGGGCCGGGCGGCGGAGGCTGAACGCGGGCGTCTTCATCGGCGCGCGGATGAACTCCTACGGCTTCGACCACGGCCGCGGCCTGGCCGCCCGGCTCCCCGAGGCCGCCCGCCCGGCGGCGCTGTGGGGGCGGTCGCAGAACTTCCTGGCGGCCTGGCTCTCCGACCGCCTCGACCTCGCGGGCCCGAGTCTGGTCGTCGACACGGCCTGCTCGTCCTCGCTGACGGCGCTCTGGCTCGCCTGCCAGAGCCTGACCGCCGACGCCTGCGACCTGGCCGTCGTCGGCGGCGTCGACCTGCTGATCGACCCGCTGACCTTCGTGCTGCTCTCCCGCACCGGAGCGCTGTCCCCGGACGGCCTCTGCCACACCTTCGACGGCCGGGCCAACGGCTACGTCCCGGGGGAGGGCGCCGTCGCGCTGGTCCTCAAGCCGATGGCCGCCGCCCTGGCCGACCGGGACCACGTCCTCGGCGCGATCAGCGCGAGCGCGGTCAACAACGACGGCGCCACCATGGGCGTCACCACGCCCAACCTGGACGCCCAGGTGGAGCTGCTGGACCGGGTCTACCGGAGCGTGGACCCGGCCACCGTGCAGTACGTCGAGGCGCACGGCACGGGCACCGCCATCGGGGACCCGATCGAGACCCGGGCGCTCACCGAGGTCTTCGGCCGGCACGGTGTGCCGCGCAACTCGGTGGCCCTGGGCTCGCTCAAGCGCCGCATCGGCCACCTCCACTCGGCCTCGGGCCTCGCCGGGCTCGCCAAGGTCCTCGTCCTGCTGCGCGAGGGCGTCATCCCGGCGGCGGGCGTGCCGGCGCCCAACCCTCGCCTGGGCCTGGACACCGGCCCCTTCCACCTGCCCACCGCCGCCGCCCCCTGGCCCGAGGCACCGGTGCGCCGGGCCGCGGTGAGCGGCTTCGGCTTCGGCGGCACCAACGCCCACGTGGTCGCCGAGGCCGTGCCCGACTCCGTCCCGGAGCCTCACCCCCCGGCTCCGGGACGGGCCGTCCACGTCCTGCCGCTGTCCGCCGGCACCCCGTACGCGCTGCGCGAGCTCGCGGCGCAGTGGCTCGGCCTCCTGACGGCCGACCGGGCGGACCCGGCGGACGTCTGCGCCACCGCGCGACTGGCCCGGCCGCACCGCGCGGAGCGCACCGCCGTCACGGGCGCCGACGCCGCCGAACTGGCCGCCGCCCTGCGGACGTGGCTGCTCGGCGGCGCGCCGGAGCCCCGGGCGACCGTCCGGCTCCGCCCGGTGGCGGCGCCGACCCCGCCCGCCTGGCTGGCCGCCCTGGACCGGACGCTGCCCGCCGTGCGGGAGGTGCTCGACCTCTTCGAGGCCGCGACCGGCACCGAACTGGCCTCGTTCTCGGGCGAGTTGCTCAGGATCAGCGAGGGCGTCGCGCTCGCGGTGGCGCTGCGCGGTCTCGGCCTGCCCGCCGAAGCGGTGGACCTGCCGCCGGGCTGGGAGGCCGTCCGGGAGTTCGCCTGGGGGAGCACGCCGCTGGAGCAGGCGCTGGCCGACGTCCTGCGGCAGGAGGCGGATGCCGAGGCGGCGGCCGACCCCGGCGCGGACACGGCGGAGCTCTGCGCCCGGCTCGACCGGGCCCAGGGCGACCAGGAGGTGGCCGGGACGCTCGCCGCGACCGTGGCCGAACTCTTCACGGCGGGCCGGGAGATCGACTGGGCGGCCTTCCAGGGCGGGCGCGCCTGGCGCAAGCGCCCACTGCCCGCGGCCCAGTCCACCGGCCCGGCCCTGGACCTGCGCGAACCGCTGCGCTCGGCCGAGCCCGGCACGCCCACCGTGCTGGACTCCGACGAGGGCGCTGCCGGCTACACCTTCTCCCGGGTCTTCGGCCCCGGCGAGGCCCCGATCGCCCAGCACGCGGTCTACCGGCGCACGATGCTGCCGGGCGTGGCCTGGTTCGACTTCCTGCGCGAGGGCGCGGCCGTGCGCGGCGAGGCCTTCCACGGGCTCGGCGACGTCCTCTTCCACCGCCCGCTGATCCCCACGGCCGCCCGCCTGGTGGTGTGCCGGGTGGACGGCGAGGGCCGCTTCACCGTCCAGGACGGCGAGAACGGCGAGCCGTTCGTCACCGGCCGCTACCTCGCGCGCCGGGCGCCGCAGCCCGCCGCCGTCCCGCTCGCCGCGCTCCTGGACACCTGCTCGGCCGAACTGCACGCCGGCTCGCGGCTGTACCGCTGGCTGCGCCGGATCGGCTACCACCACGGCCGCTACTACCGCAACATCTCCTGGGTGGCCGGCCTGCCCGACGGCGGCACGCTGGCCCGCATCGAGGGCGAGCGTCAGCGGGAGCTGAACCCCGGCGGGGTCGAGCTGTACCCCGGACTGCTGGACAGCGTGACGATCGCCGCGATCGCGCCCGACAACCCGGTGTTCGGCGCCGCCGAGGCCTCGGCCTTCATCCCGCTGTCGGTCGGCCGACTGGAGGTCCACGGCCCGCTGGCGGAGGCGGCGTACGTCCGCACCGAGACCGCCTTCTGGAACGACGAGGCCTGCCGGGTCACCCAGACGGTCACCGACGCGGCGGGCCGGCCACTGCTGGTGCTGGCGGACATCTCCTCCAAGCGGGTTCCCACGGCGGCCTTCGAGGAGCACCCGGAGCCGGGCGGGCGCCCGGACGACCCGGCACCCGAGGCCCGCCCGACGCTTGACGCCGCATCGGCTCCCGAACCTGAGCCCGAGCCCGCGCCGACGGCCGCACCGCAGCCGGCCGCCCCGGCCCCGGCCCCCGCCCGTCCGGTGGACCCGGTCGCGCGGATCCTCGCCTGGTTCCTGGAGCTGACCGGGACCGCCGAGGCCGACGCCGACACCGAGTTCCTGTCCGCCGGATCCGACTCCGTCGGCCTGGTGTCGCTGAGCGAGCGGATCTCCCGGGAGCAGGGCCTGTCGCTCTATCCGACGGTGTTCTTCGAGTACCCCACCCCGCGCCGCTTCGCCGCCTTCCTGGCCGAGGAGGCCCCGGAACTGGCCGCGACGCTGCCCGCCCCGAGCGGCCCCGCCCCGGACACCGACACGCCCGCCGCCCCGGCCCGTCCGGTCGACGCCGCGCCGCAGGCCGCCGAACAGCGCCGCCCCCGCCCCGCACCCGCTCGCCCCGCACCCGCTCGCCCCGCGCCCGCCCACCCCGCACCCGCCCGCGCCGCCACGGCGAACACCCCCCGCCCGCGCGACATCGCCGTCGTCGGCGCGGCCGTCCGGCTGCCCACCGCCGCCGGTCTGGCCGAGTTCGCCGAGCTGCTGCGCGAGGGCCGCGACACCGTCCGCCCGCTGCCCGCAGACCGCCGCCACCCGGGCGCCCCGGTCCCCGAGGCCTCGTTCCTCGACCGGGTGGACGGCTTCGACCCCGCGCCGTTCCGGATCTCGCCCCGGGAGGCGCCGCTGATCGACCCCCAGGCCCGGATCGTCTACGAGACGATCTGGGAGGCCCTGGAGGACGGCGGCCGCTCCGGCGCCCGGGCCGAGGGCGCCACCACCGGGCTGTGGATCGCCTACAGCCACGACCACTACCACGAGGAGCGGGTGCGCCACGGCGTCGCCGACGGGCGCGGCCTCGGCCTGGAGGCGATGATCGCCAACCGCCTCTCCTACCTGATGGACTGGCACGGCCCCAGCACCCTCGTCAACACCCTCTGCTCCTCCTCCCTGGTGGCCCTGCACACCGCCGTGCAGCACCTGCGCTCCGGGGACGTCGACACGGCGGTGATCGGCGCCGTGCACGCCGGGATCAGCCCCGAGTACTTCCGTTCCATGGGCGACCTGATGGCCCTGTCGCCCCGGCACCGCTGCCGCTCCTTCGACGACGGCGCCGACGGCTTCGTGCCCGGCGAGGGCGCCGTCGCCGTGGTGCTGCGCCGGCACGCCGACGCCGAGCGGGACGGCGACCGGGTGCGCGGCCTGGTCCGGGGCACGGCGGTCAACCACGGTGGCCGCACCACCCGCTACTCCGCGCCCAGCCCGGCCGCCCAGCGCGACGTCGTCTCCGCGGCCCTGCGGGACGCCGACGTCTCCCCGGAGAGCATCGACCTGGTCGAGGCGCACGGCACCGGCACCCGGCTGGGCGACCCGATCGAGGTGGACGGGCTGACCCGGGCCTGGCGCGAGCACACCGACCGCGCGCAGTTCTGCGCGCTCGGCTCGGTGAAGTCCAACGTCGGCCACCTGGAGCCGGCCGCCGGCCTGACCGGCCTGGTCAAGGTCCTGCTGGGCCTGGAGCACGAGCAGCTGTGGCCGACCCTGCACGTCACCCGGCCCAACGACCACATCCGCTTCGAGTCCACCCCGTTCCACCTGGTCGACCGCGCCCGCCCCTGGCCGCGCGGCGAACGCCCGCGCCGGGCCGCCGTCAGCGCCTTCGGCATGGGCGGGGTGAACGCCCATGTGATCGTCGAGGAGGCGCCGGCCGCCGCCGCCCCCGCTCCGCTCGCCCAGGACAGCCACCTGGTGCGCCTCGGCGCGGCGAGCGAACCGGCGCTGCGCGCCCTGGCCGCCGCCTACGCCGGGCACGTGGCCGCCCTCCCGGCCACCGGCCTGGGCGACTTCGCCCGCACCGCGAACACCGCGCGGGCCGCGCACCGCCACCGCACCCTCGTGCACGGCTCCACCCCCGCTGAGCTGGCCGCCCGGCTCGCCGCCGTCGCCGAGGGCGGCGCCCCGGCGGCCCGGCACAGCGGCGGCCCGGCCCGCACCGCGTTCCTGTTCACCGGTCAGGGCTCGCAGTACCCCGGCATGGGCGAGGGCCTGTACGCCACCGAGCCGGGGTTCCGCGCGGCGCTGGACGAGTGCGCCGCACTCCTCGCCCCGCACACCGACGTCCCGCTGCTCGACCTGCTCCACGGCGACGCCCGGCACCTGCTGGACGAGACCCGCTACGCCCAGATCGGCATCGTGAGCGTGCAGGTCGCCCTGGTGCGCTGGCTGGCGGCGGCGGGCGTACGGCCCGACGCGGTCGCCGGGCACAGCCTGGGCGAGCTGACCGCGGCCTGGGCGGCGGGCGTGCTCACCCTGCCCGACCTGCTGCGGCTGACCGCGCTGCGCGGCCGGCTGATGCAGGACCAGCCCCGGGGCGGCGCGATGGCGGTCGTGCACACCGACGCGGACACCCTCACCGGCCTGCTCGCCCGCTACCCGGGCCTGGAGCTCGCCGCCCACAACGCGCCGCGCCAGCACACCGTCAGCGGCCCGGCCGGGGCCGTCGAGCGGCTCCGGGCCGAGAGCACCGAGCGCGTGCAGCCACTGACCGTCAGCCACGCCTTCCACAGCGCGCTGATGGACGGCGCGGTGGCCCCGTTCGCCGAGGCGGTGGCCGGCGTCCAACTCGCCGCGCCGGTCCTGCCGTTCGTCTCGACCCTCACCGGCACCTGGCACACCGCCGGGACGGCGACCGACCCGCAGTACTGGGCCCGGGCCATCCGCCGCCCGGTCCGCTTCGCCGAGGCGGCGGCCACCCTGGGCCGGGAATCCCCGGACACGGTGTGGGAGATCGGCCCCCAGCCGCACCTGCTCCCGCTGGCCAGGGCCGCGCACACCGGCGACCACCCCGAGTGGATCGCCACCCTCCGGCGCGGCCGCGGCGACCAGGCCCAGCTGCACGCCGCCCTGGCGGCCCAGCACGACCGCACCGGCGCCGAACCGCGCTGGAGCGCCCTGCACGAGGGCAAGGGCCAGCGGATCACCACCCTTCCGACCTACCCCTTCCACCGGCAGCGGTACTGGATCACCGCGGCCGCACCGAACCCCGACGAGCACACCGAGCACACGAAGAGGGCCGAGCACCATGGCTAGCGAGTACGGACTCAAGCGACACTTCAACGGCGAGGCGGCCCGCCTGATCGGAGGCAGGATCCGCGCCGCCCACCCCGGCTTCGACGTCGAGGGCTACGCCGCCGAGGTCGAACGGCGCGTGCCGGGCAAGGAGTTGAAGGACCGCGTGCTGGTGCTCGCCGAGGGCCTGCGCACCCGGCTGCCCGACGGCTACCCCGCCGCCCTGCCCCTGCTGCTGACCACCCTCGGCGACGAACTCGCCGAGGGCGAGGGGATGTTCAACGCCAGCTGGTACCTGATGCCGGTGGCCAGGTTCGTCGAGGAGTACGGGCTCGACCACCCCGAGGCCTCCCTCGACGCCATCGAGGAGATCACCCGGCGGCACACCGGCGAGTACGCGATCCGGCCCTACCTGGAACAGCACCACGCACTGACGATGGAACGGGTCACCGAGTGGGCGGCCAGCCCCAGCCACAACGTGCGGCGGCTGGCCAGCGAGGGCGTGCGCCCGCGGCTGCCCTGGGCCCGCACCCTGGGCATCTTCGTCAAGGACCCGCGGCCCGTCCTGGAGATCCTCGAACCGCTGCGCAGCGACCCCTCCGAGTACGTCCGCAAGTCCGTCGCGAACAACCTCAACGACATCTCCAAGGACAACCCGCAGCAGGCCCTCGACACCGCCCTGCGCTGGCTGGAGCAGAGCCGCACCCCCGAGACCGCCTGGATCGTCAAGCACGGCCTGCGGACCCTGGTGAAGAACGGCGACCAGCAGGCCCTGGCGGTGCTCGGCGCCACCGGCGGCGAGCACGTGGCGGTGCCCCGACTGAGCGTCACACCGCGCGAGGTGACCGTCGGGGACGCCGTCGTGATCGAGCTGGACGTCGAGAACACCGACACCCGCGCCCACAGCGTGACCGTCGACTACGTCGTCCACCACGTCCGCAAGAACGGGCGCAGCATCCCCAAGGTCTTCAAGCTGACCACCCTGGAGCTCGCCGCCGGCGAACGGCGCGGCCTGCGCAAGACCCACCCCGTCAAGGAGGTGCAGACCCGCAGCTACTACCCGGGCGAGCACCGGGTCGACATCCAGGTCAACGGACTGGTGAAGGCCACCGAGCACTTCGGGCTGCGCACATGAGCGCGCCGGCGCTCGTCCTCGACGCGGCCGATCCGGTGGTCGCCGACCACCGGATCGGCGAGCACCCCGTCCTCGCCGCCGCCGTCCAGGCGGACGCGCTGCTCCGCGCCCTGGACACCCGGAGCCCGGGCCGGTCCTGGACGCTGGAGCAGGTCGCCTTCCGCGCGCCGCTGCGGGTGGACGGCCCGCGCGTCGAACTGGCGGTGGTGACCGGCGAGGACGGGCAGTGCGCCGTACGCACCGACGGCCCCGACGGCCCGGTCGCGTACAGCACCGCCCGCGCCCACGGCGTCCCGCTGCCGCCGCCGCGCCACCTCGACACCGCCGCCCTGCGGGCCGGCTGCCCGGACGCCGTCCCGCTCGCCGAGCTGGACGCCTGGCGGCGCGCCAGCGGCATCGCCTACGGGCCCACCTACCGGGTGGTCCGCTCCGCGCAGCGGGGGCCCGGCCGGATCGCGGCGGTGCTGCGCACGGCCGAGGACGACCCGCGCGCGGCGGCCTTCGTGCCGCCGCCGCTGCTCGACGGCGTGTTCCAGCTGCTCGGGCTGCTCGACGGGGGAGCGGCCGGGGCGTGCCTGCCCTGGTACGTCGGCCGGATCGCCGCCCGCCGCCGGATCACCGGGACGGTGCTGGCCCTGGTCGAGCTCGACCCGCCCGCACCGGGCGGCCCGGGCGGCGCGGTGCGCGGACGGGCCACCGTCTGCAACCAGCAGGGCGAGGTGCTGCTGGAGCTGGACCGGATCACCCTCAAGGCCGCCGGCGCCGGGCGCCCCGCGCCTGCGGGACCGACCGGGACCACCGGGACCGTCGAGCCAGTCGAGCCTGCCGGGCCCGCCGTCGGACTGATCGAGGCCCCCGGGTGGCGGCGGACCGAACCGGCCCCCGCGCCCCGGGCCGCCGACCGGGCCGTGCTGCTGATCGCCCCGCCGGACACCCCGCCGCCGCCCGGCCCCCCACCCGTCGCGCGCCTGACGCCCGGGGAACTGACGCAGGAACGGATCGACGCCGTCCTCGCCGAGCACCCCGTGCACGAGGTGGTGTACGTGGCACCCCGGGGGCCGGCGGGCGCGGACGGCGCGGCCCAGGCACTCCAGGGCGTCTTCACCCTGGTGCGCGGGCTCGCCGCCCGGCCCCCGATGCCCGACCTGCTGATCGTCACCGCGGGGGCCCACGACCTCACCGGGGGCGAGCCTGTCGACCCCTTCGCGACCGCGCTGTGGGCGCTGGCCCGCACCCTGCGCGCGGAGCACCCGCGCACCACCGTGCGGCTGGTCGACCTGGAACCGGGCGAGGCCGCGCCGCCGCCCCGGTACGCCGAACCGGACCTGGCCCGGCGCTCCGGCACCTGGTACGCGCCGGTGATCGAACCCGACCGGTCCGCCGCGGCCCGGCCCCCGCGCCTGCGCGGCGGACGCTTCCTGATCACCGGCGGCCTGGGCGGCATCGGCCTGCGGGTCGCCGAGTTCCTGGCCGAGGAGGGCTGCGCCCACCTCACCCTGGTCGGCCGCACCGCCCCGGCGGGCGGAGAGGTCCGCCGGCGCCTCGACCGGCTGGCCGCCCGGTGCGACCTGGAGACGGTGGCCGCCGACGTCCGCGACCTGCCCGAGCGGCTGGCCGGCGCCGCGCGCTACGACGGCATCCTGCACGCCGCCGGAGTACTGCGCGACGGCCTGGCCCGCGGTCTGACCCCGGTGCAGATCGGGGAGGTGTTCGACCCCAAGCTCGGCGGGGTGCACGCCCTCGCCGAGCTGGCGGCCCGGCACGACCCGCCCGGGTTCGTCGCGCTGTTCTCCTCCGTCGCCGCCGTGCGCGCCAACCTCGGCCAGAGCGCCTACGCCGCCGCCAACGGCTACCTGGACGGCTACGCGGCCCGCCGACGCGCCGCGGGCCAGCCCTGGTACAGCCTCGGCTGGGGCCTGTGGAACGTCGGCATGGGCGAGCACATCGCCGCCAGGGCCGCCGCCCACGGCGTCCCCGCCCTCACCCCGGACGACGGCGTCGCGCTGCTGCGCGCGGCCCTCAGCCGTCCACCCGCGCACTACGTCCTGACCGCCACCGCCCGAGCGAAGGGGGCACCCATGACCACCACCCTGACACCCACGAGCGAGCTGTGGCCGCCGCTCACCGCCGCCGTCCGGAAGATCCTGCTCGTCGACGACGTCGCCCGTGAGGACGACCTGCTGGAGCTGGGACTCGACTCGATGATGGCGGTCGAGCTGGCCGCGGCGCTGGCCGGCACCGGGCTCGACGTCGACCCGATGGTCTTCTTCGAGCACAGCGGCGTCGGCGCCCTGCTGGGCCACCTGGAGTCGCTGCCGCGCACGGGGGCGGCCGCCGACCGGCCGGCGCCCTCGCCCGCTCCCGCGCCTGCCCCCGTGCCTGCGGCCGTTCCCGTACCCGCGGCCGTCGCGGCTCCCGTTCCCGTCCAGGCGGGCGCTGACGCCTTCGTCCCCGAGTGGGACCGCTACCGGGACCCGGCACCACACGCCGAGCCCGCACCCGTACGGAAGCCCGAGCCGCGCCCCGCGCCCGCCGCCCGTACGGAACCCGCCGCCCGTACGGAACCCGCCGTCCGTACCGAGCCCGCCCCGGCGCCGCGCACCCGGACGCCCCGGCGCACCCTGCCCGGCCGGCTGTCCGGCGCACCCGGCGGCAGCTTCCTGGAGCGCCGGATCGACGCGCTCTCCACCGAGGACCGTCAGATCGTCGCCAGGGACGAGTACTTCTACGAGCCGGTGATCGAACGCGCCGAGGGCGCCCGGATCAGGTTCGACGGCCGCTGGTTCCTCAACTTCGCCTCCTACAGCTACCTCGGGCTGATCGGCCACGACTACATCGACCAGCAGGTCCTGGACGCGGTGGAGCGCCACGGCACCGGCGCCCACGGCGTGCGGCTGCTGGCCGGCACCCTCCACCTGCACCGCGAACTGGAGCTGGCGATCGCCGACTTCCTCGGCGCCGAGGACGCCGTGGTGTTCTCCAGCGGGTACATGGCCAACGTCGCCACCGTGGGCGCCCTGGTCGGCGCGGGCGACGTGGTCATCGGCGACGTCTACAACCACGCCAGCATCCTCGACGGCTACCGGCTCTCCGGCGCCGAGGTGATCACCTACGCCCACAACGACCTGGCCGACCTGGAACGCGCCCTGCGGAAGGCGGGCGACCGGGGCCGCCTGGTGGTCACCGACGCCGTGTTCAGCATGGACGGCGACATCGCCGACCTGCCCGGCATCGTCGAGCTGTGCGAGCGCTACGACGCCCCGCTGATGGTCGACGAGGCGCACAGCCTCGGCGTCCTCGGCGACACCGGACGCGGCATCACCGAGCACTTCGGCCTGGACCCGGCCCGGATCGACGTCAAGATGGGCACCCTGTCCAAGACCGTGCCCAGCGCGGGCGGTTACGTCGCCGGCTCGCGCGACCTGGTCTTCGCGCTCAAGAACAACGCCCGCGGCTGGATGTTCTCCGCCGCCGCGACCCCGGCCCAGGTCGCCGCCGCCAAGGCCGCGATCGAGGTGATGGCCGCGGCCCCCGAACTCACCCGCGACCTGCGCGCCCGCACCACCCGCTACCGCGAGCAGCTGCGCGCCCTCGGCTTCGACACCCTGCACAGCGAGACCCCGGTGGTGCCGGTGATCTGCCGCAGCGCCGAACAGGCGGGCGCGATGGCCCGGTTGTGCCAGCGCGACGGGCTGTTCGTGCAGCCGATCGTCTACCCGGCGGTGCCGCGGACGCTGCCCCGGCTGCGCACGATCGTCAACCTCGCCCACTCCGAGGCCGACCTGGACGAGGCGGTCGCCGTGCTGGCGCGCGCCGGCCGGGCCTGCGGCCTCATCCCCTGACCCCCCGTCCGCACACCCGTCCGCACATCCGCGCACCGCATCCCGGAGGGGAGCACCGCATGACCGCCGCACCCGACACCGAGGCGTTCTTCTCGGCCGTCCTGAAGGCCATCGCCGTCACCCGCAACCACGCCACCGACCCGCAGGAGCACACCCGGGGCGTGGTCGAGCCGGCCGCGCGCATCCGCGCCGCCGAGGAGCGGATCGGCGCCGGCCCGATCAGCCCCGCCGAGGCCGGCGAGGTGCTGGACCTGCTGGAGACCACCTTCCGCACCAAGCGCACCCCCGACGAGGAGCGCGAGCACTACCTGGCGTACATCGAGAGGGTCTCCGGCGTGCGCCGGGCCCCGCTGGGTGCGTCCGCCGCGTGAGCGTTCCCGAACTCGCCTGGTACAGCCACGAGCTGTGCTTCTGGCACGACCCCGGGCCCGGCGCCGGCTACCTGCCGGTGGGGCCCGGGATCGAGCCGCTGCGACAGTTCGCCGTCGACCCGGACCTGCGCCGGGCGGAGGGCCTGGTGCGGGCGGCCGGCGTCCTGGAGCGGTTCACCGCCGTGACCCCGACGCCCGCCACCGACGAGGACCTGCTGCTGGTGCACACCCCGGAGCACCTCGAACGCGTCGAGGCCGCCTCGGCGGCCGGCGCGGGCGACGCCGGGGTGTACGCACCCGTCAACTACCACAGCGCGCGGGCCGCCCGGCTCGCCGCCGGGGCCTGCGCCCAGGCCGTCACGGCCGTGCTGGACGGTCGGTTCCGCCGGGCCTACTGCCTGGTGCGCCCGCCCGGCCACCACGCGGAACCGGACCGGGCGATGGCGCTGTGCCTCTACAACAACCTGGCGGTCGCGGCCCGCACCGCGCGGCGGCACGGCGCGCGCCGGGTGCTGGTCCTGGACTGGGACGTCCACCACGGCAACGGCCTGCAACGGGTCTTCTACGAGGACCCGGACGTGCTGTACGTCTCGGTCCACCAGGACGGGCTGTTCCCGGCGGCGTCCGGCCTGGTCCTGGAGACCGGCGCGGGCGCGGGCGCGGGCACCACGCTCAACGTGCCGCTGCCCGCGGGCTCCGGGCACGAGGCCTACCTCGCCGTGGTGGAGCAGCTGGTGGCGCCCGCCGCCCGGTCCTTCCGCCCCGACCTGATCCTGGTCGCGGCCGGGGTCGACGCGGGCGGGCACGACCCGATGGGCCGGATGCTGTGCACCAGCCGCACCTTCCACGCCATGACCGCGGCCCTGTGCGAACTGGCCGACGAACTGGCGGACGGGCGGATCGTCCTGGCCCACGAGGGCGGCTACTCGGCGTGGTACCAGCCGACGCTGGTGCTGGCGACGGCCTGCGCGGTCGCCGGGCTGCCGGCCCCCGACGACCCGTTCCTGCACTCCCTGGAACACCTGCCGGGCCAGCGCCTGCAACCCCACCAGCGGCGGGTGGTCGACCACCTGCGCGCCCACCACCCGCTGTTCGCGGGCCGCTCGGGCCCGGCCGGCCCGCGGGCGCAGGGGGCCGGCGATGGGTGACTGGTGGACGCGCCTGGGAGCGCCGGCCAAGGGCTCCGGGCCGCGCCCGCGCCGACGGGTGGTGGCGCTGCCGCACGCCGGCGGCTGGCCGTCCGCCTTCCGCGGCTGGCGGGAGGTGCTGCCCGCGGACGTCGAACTCCTGGTGGCCCAGCTGCCGGGCCGCGGCGTGCGCCTCGGTGAGACACCACCGACCAGGGTCGAGCCGCTGGTCGAGGCGCTGGTCCGGGAGCTGGCCGACCTCACCGGGGCGGATCCGCTGCCGTACACGGTCGTCGGGCACAGCTTCGGCAGCATCCTCGGGTACGAGCTCACCCGGGCGATGGAGCACAAGGGCCTGCCGCCCGAGCTGCTCGCCGTCTCGGCCCGCCAGCCGCCGTGCTTCGGCGGCGGGCCGCCGTCCGCGCGGGACCGCACCGACGCCCAACTCCTCGCCCACCTCCAGGAGATCGGCGGCATCGCGCCGGGGCTGCTGGCCCGCACCGACCTCCTCGGGCCGGCGCTGCGCGCCATCCGGGCCGACCTGGAGGCGATGGAGGCCCATGAGCGGCCGCTGACCGGCACGGCCGTGCCGATCCTCGCCCTCGGCGCGACGGACGACCCGGTCGTCCTCGCCGAGCGCCTGCACCTGTGGTCGCTGGAGACCACCGCGGGCTTCCGCCGACTGATGTTCACCGGCGGCCACTTCTACCTGTACGACCACGCCAACGCGCTGGCCGTCACCCGGCACCTGGTCGCTCCGACCCCGCCGGGCCCCGCACGACCGCTCCACCGACCGCCCCACGGGGCGGAACCCCCGTACACCCCCGGACTTCCGGAAAGGAACCCCGTTGAGCACCACCGCCGACTCCCCCCAGCAGGCCGGTCCACGCCAGTGGCTGGGGCTGGCCGTACTGGCGCTGCCCACCCTCCTGCTCTCCATCGACGTGAGCGTGCTGCACCTGGCCGTACCGCACATCAGTGAGGCCCTGGCCCCCTCGGCCTCCCAGATGCTGTGGATCATCGACATCTACGGCTTCCTGATCGCCGGCTTCCTGGTCACCATGGGCACCCTCGGCGACCGCATCGGCCGGCGCCGACTGCTGCTGATCGGCGCGGCCGCCTTCGGGGTGGCCTCGGTGGCCGCCGCCTGGACCAGCGACCCGGCCGCGCTGATCGCGGCCCGGGCGGCGCTCGGGGTGGCCGGCGCGACGCTGATGCCCTCCACGCTGGCGCTGATCACCACGATGTTCCCCGACCCCCGCCAGCGCGGGATGGCCATCGCGGTGTGGGTGACGATGTTCTCGGTCGGCATCGCGCTCGGCCCGGTGGTCGGCGGCGCCATGCTGGAGTACTTCTGGTGGGGCTCGGTCTTCCTGCTGGCCATCCCGATCATGGCGCTGCTGCTGATCGCCGGCCCGGTGCTGCTGCCGGAATACCGCGACGAGAACGCCGGCCGCCTCGACCTGGCCAGCGTGCTGCTGTCGCTCGGTGCGATCCTGCCGGTGATCTACGGGCTCAAGGAGATCGCCAAGGGCGGCGCGGGCGTGCTGCCGGTGCTGGCCCTGGTGGTCGGCCTGGCCGTGGCGGGCGCGTTCGTCCGGCGCCAGCGCACGCTGGCCGACCCGCTGCTGGACTTCCGGCTGTTCGCCGGCCCCACCTTCCGCACCGCGCTGGCCACCCTGCTGGTCAGCATGCTGGTGGCGGGTGGTACCTACCTGTTCGTCACCCAGTACCTCCAGCTCGTCGGCGAGCTGTCGCCCATGACGGCGGGCCTCTACCTGCTGCCGGCGGCCTTCGCACTGATCGTCACTTCGGTGGTCTCCCCGATCGCCGCGGCCAAGGTGCGGCCCGCGTACGTCGTCGCGGCCGGTCTGGCGGTGTCGGCGCTGGGCCACGTCATGCTGGCGACGGCCGACAGCACCTCCGGCATCGCCCAGGTGGTCACCGGCTTCGCCCTGGTCTACGCGGGCGGCGGCCCGCTGGTGGCCCTCGGCACGGACATCGTGGTCGGCTCGGCCCCGCCGGAGCAGGCCGGTGCGGCCTCGGCCCTCTCGGAGACCAGCACCGAGCTGGGCATGGCGCTCGGCGTGGCGCTGCTCGGCAGCCTCGGTGCGGCCGTCTACCGGGGCGGGGTGGAGGTGCCCGGCGGGGTGTCCGACGACGCGGCCGGCACGCTCGCCGGGGCGGTGGAGGCTGCCAAGGGCCTGCCCGCCGAGGCGGCGGGCGCGTTCCTGGACTCCGCCCGGGCCGCGTTCACCGACGGCATGAACGTCATCGGCGGGATCGGGGCCGTGCTGGCGCTCGCCAGCGCGGTGCTGGTGGTCCTGGTGATCAAGGCCCCGCCGGCGGGGGCCGGGGCGGAGGAGGAGGCCGGCGCGGAGCCGGTGGTGGCCGCGGTGGAGTAGCGCCGGTCGGAGGCGCGGCCGCAGCGCCCGACGGCCGGTCCGGGACGGGACCGGCCGTCGGCGCATGTCCGGGCGGGTCCGGGCGGGGGGCTGGCGGGGCTGCCACCGACCGTGTTGACATACCGACGGTACGCAAATAGGTTCAGTTGACATACCGTCGGTACGTGAATGGGGATGCCGTCCATGCTGGCCAGCTTCCGTCCGGTGATCTGTACGTCCCGCCTCGACGAGACCCGCGCGTTCTACGCCGGGCGCTTCGGCTTCGAGACGGTGCGCGAGGCGCCCTGGTATCTCGTCCTCGGCCGCCCCGCCCCCCGGCCCGCCGAACTCACCCTCGTGGACCCGTCCCACCCGGAGGCGCCCGAGGAGTGGAAACGGCCGGTGCGCGCGGTGCGGATCGTCCTGGAGGCGGACACCGGGGGCGGACGAACGGTCGTGGACCCCAACGGCGTCCGCGTCGACGTCGTACCGAAAGCTGCGAGGGACCCAAGGGGAGAGGTGCCATGGCAGGAAGAATCGATCCCGACACGGCGGCCGCGGTGATGCGCGCGGCGGGCCTGGAGCCGCTGGAGCCCTACCCGGGCGCCAACGTGGCCTGGAACTGCCGCTGCACCGACGGCGCCCACCGCGTCGCGCCCACCTTCACCCTGGTGCGCACCGGCCGGAGCGCCGGCTGCCGCGAGTGCGGGCGCACCGCCGCCGGCCGCCGGCGCCGCGCGGCCGGCCAGGAGCGCGCGGAGACGGACATGCGGGCGGCCGGCTACGAGCCGCTCGACCCCTACCCGGGCGCCCGGGTGCGCTGGCGCTGCCGCCACCTGCCCTGCGGCCGGACCGTCCACCCCCGGCTGTTCAAGATCCGTGCGGGCGGCGGGGGTTGCCTCACCTGCGCGGGCCGCGCCCCGGTGGACCCGGCCGCTGCGGTGGCCGAGATGCGTGCCATCGGCATGGAGCCGTTGGAGCCCTTCCCCGGCCGGGTGCGCGACCAGTGGCGCTGCCGCTGCACCCGGTGCGGCCACGTCGGCACCCCGATGCTCAACAACATCCGCCGCGGCCAAGGCGGTTGCTACCCCTGCGCGCACCGCCACCGGCAGCCGTCCCGGCTCACCGCGCGCGCAGCGCCTCAAGCAGCCGGGTGAGCGCCCGGACGGTGTCCGCCAGGTCGTCGGGGCCGCCCGAGGCCGCCAGCCACAGGGCCGCCTCGTTCATCGCACCCGACAGCAGGTGGGTGAGCGGCGCGGCCGGCTGGGCGGGGATCGTCCCCTCGGCGATCAGCACGGCGAGCACATCGGCCAGGTGCCGGCCGGAGGTGGCCTCGTTCATGGCCCGCCACTCGCTCCAGCCCAGCACGGCAGGCCCGTCGACCAGCAGGATGCGCTGGACCGACGGGTCGGTGGAGGTGCTGAGGAAGGCCTCGCACCCGGCGACCAGCTGCTCCCACGGCTCCTCCCGGGCGTCCGCGGTCACCGCGATCCGCTCGGCCACCTCCTGCTGCACCTGCTCCAGCACGGTGCGGAACAACGCGGCCTTGCTGTCGAAGTGGTGGTACAGCGCGCCCTTGGTCACCCCGGCCGCCGCCACGATCTCCGCCAGCCCCACGGCGCCGTACCCCTCCGTCGAGAACAGCCGCCTGCTCTCGCGCAGCAGCGACTGCCGGGTCTGCTCCCGCTGCCGGGCCCGCACTCCCTGCGCCATCGTGGCCCCCTGTCCTTGACGTACTGAAGGTATGCCAACACGGTACCGGCCCGACACCCCTCCCACCGGCCCCGGTCACCCGACATCTCGCGCACCGCTTCTGTCGGGTCACCGGGGCCGGTGGCGCCGCAGGATGGGGGCATGGACGACACGACCTTGACCTCCCGCTTCCTCCGCGACGGCTTCGTGAAGCTGGAGGGCGCCGTCGCGCCCCGGGTGGCCGCCGACTGCGAGCGGCTGCTGTGGCGCGGGACGGGCTGCGACCCGGACGACCCGGCGACCTGGACACAGCCCGTCCACCGGGTGGGCGGCCTGGCCCAGGGCCCGTTCGCCGCCGCCCCCAACTCCCCGGCGCTGCACCGCGTGTACGACCTGCTGGTCGGCGCGGGGCACTGGGAGCCGCGCTACTCGCGGGCCGACGGCGCCTACTCGCCGGTGGAGCTCGCGATCCGCCGGGGCCTGGGGCTGCCCCAGCGGGCCACCGGTTCCAGGGTGCAGGCCGTTTCAGAGTGCAGGCCCCCGAAGGATCGACGCGGCGCTGCACTAGTCATGGAAGACCACTTCCGGATTGTCCGCCGAGGGGCCGTCCAGCAGCGGGCTGGGGATCCCCTCCAGCGTCCGGTCGAAGAATGCCGTCACGTACGCGCGGGTGATCGCCACCCCGCGCTCCGGGGAGAGGGGCGGCGTC
Organism: Kitasatospora sp. NPDC059827; assembly: GCF_042731675.1. Lineage (NCBI taxonomy): Bacteria > Bacillati > Actinomycetota > Actinomycetes > Kitasatosporales > Streptomycetaceae > Kitasatospora > Kitasatospora sp. NPDC059827. The sequence continues at coordinate 53,809 of NZ_JBHWIV010000056.1, forward strand.
GGGAACCCGGCCTGCTCCTGGATCAGGTCAAGGTCGGAGAAGCTGAAATGGTCGGCGCCGGCGACCGTCAGCCACTTCTTGCAGCCGCCGAGGGCGGCCCAGGCCTCCCCCCACGTGGTGTCGGTGCCGCCGGGCGAGTGGCTGTCGGTGATGCCCAGCATGAGGAACGGCCGGTCGATCTGGCCGGGCAGCGGGGCCGGTTTGAAGGCGCCGTCCAGGTTCACCCCGGCCCGTACGCGCGGGTCGGCGACCATCGTGGCGGCGGCCGTCGCTCCACCGATGGAGTGTCCGGCCATGCCGATCTCGTGCTTGTCGATGAGGTGCGCCAGGGGCCACGCGGTGTTGCCGTGCGTCAACCGGTCGATCACGAAGGACGCGTCCAGCGCGCGGTTGGCGGGGACGGAGTCGACCTTCGTCTGGTCGTCGCAGATCGCGCACGGCGGCGTCCGGCCGTCCGCCAGCGTCTCGCCGCTGTCCCCGTTGGTGTCGCCGACGAGCGCGACGACGTAACCGTGACTGGCCAGGTCGGTCGCGAGCGAGGTGAGCGTCATGCGCGGGTTCTCGAACGCGGGGGAGAGGACCACCAGCGGATGCTTGCCGCGCTGCGGCCGCGCGCCCTCGAAGGCGTGAGTGGTGATGCTGGAAAGGGTCTGCGGGGTGACGCCGGAGCTCGCCGGCACCTTCCGGCGCTGGAGGATTCCGGCTGCCTCGGCGAGGGTCGTGTAAGGGGCCGGAGTGCCGGTCCCGGGGACGGCCGGGTAGACCATCGTGACGGCCAGTTGGCGGGGGCCGGACGACGGCACCCACGGGTCGGGACGGCTCTCGTCGGTGAGGTGGATGACGTCCTCGCCGGCGGCGTAGGGGCCGGTCGGCGCGGGGAGCGCGCCTTGGAAGGACCGCGTGGCCGCCGGTGTGGCCGATGACGCGGTCGACGGTGTGGTCGACGGCGCGGGCGTGGCGGCGAACCCGGCGCCGGTTCCGGTGACGAGGGCGGCGAGCGCCAACGCCGCGACAGCGCCCATGCGGTGATTGCGTTTCATGGGAGGGACGCTAGGTTCCGCGGCTCCGGATCGGATCAACCCACAGAGGTAACCGTCCTGGTGTCGCCCGTAGCCCCCGTGGGGTACCCGAGTCATACGCCAGTACTACGGTCGCCCCGTCCCCCGGCCGGTCACGCCTCGGCGGGGACCCCGAACCGGATCGAGTAGCGCTGCTCCAGCTCGGCGACCCGCCCGGGCAGCGCGTCGCGTACCCGGGCCAGCTCGGCCCCGTGCTCCCGGACGAAGGTGTCCCGCAGTGCGGCGCGCAGCGGCTCGCGAGCCGCCTCGACCGGCCGCATGCAGCGGGCGTAGGCCGCGCCGAGGCGGCGGTCCTCGGCGCGGGCGGCCTCCTCGGTCGGGGCACTCTGGAGGGCGCGGTCCACCTGGTCGAAGAACTGCTGTTCGCCGTCGGAGGCCCGGACGCCCTGCCCGGACAGGCAGTCCGGCAGCTCCCGCCGGGCGGTGAGCACGGCTTCGTCCCGTTCCAGGACGGCGAGGCCGGTGAGCCAGGCGGACTGCAAGGGCCCGTAGCCGGAGCGCAGGTGGTCGGCGGCCGTTGCGCCCTCCCGGTCGCAGCGCTGCTGGGCGGCCGGGTCGGCGGACGTCGCGGACGTCCCGGACATCGGTGCCGGGGCGGGGGTGGCGGCGGGGGCGGTCGGGACGGTGCTCGGGCTGAACCCGTGGCGGGCGATGTGGGCCAGGTCGGGGATCTCGAACTGACGGATGAACATCGGGGGCGGGGCGTCGGGCACCTGGACGCGGGCGGTGGCCAGGCAGTCGCGCATCGCCCGGTCCCGGACCAAGGCGGTGAAGCCGTCGAGCCCCTGGGTGAGCCGGGTGTCCGCGCCGTTGGCCGGCAGCAGCATCGGGGTGAGGTCCGTCGGCAACCGGTAGTCCACGGCGGCCTGCTCGGCGGAGGGCGGCGCGGCGGCAGCGGTGGCAGCGGTGGCAACCGTGGGGCCGGGGCCGGCGGCCGAGCATCCGGTCGTCAGGGCCAGGGCGGCGCAGAGCAGTCCGGCCGCCGGGCGCAGGGCGGTGGAGCGGCGCGGACGCCGGTGGACGCGGGGCATGGGCGGAGGACTCCGGCGGGGCAGGGGGAAGGACGGGCCGTTGGTGGGCGCGAGAGCACCGTGGCCCCCGCCCGCTTTCCGGGCGGGGGCCACAGGAGGGCGTCAGTGCACGACGACGAGCTGGTCACCCGGGTTGCGGCTGATCACGGTGAACTGGGTGCCGGGGCTCAGGTCGGTGATCAGGGTGTTGGCGGGGTCGTTGATGTCGTGGGTGCCGTTGTCCAACTGGACGTAGCCGCGCGAGGCACCGATCCAGCCGCTGCCGGAGGACTTCCGGTAGTAGCCGGCGTAGCCGGAGTACTTGCCCCACGGGTTGTTCGACCAGGAGACGTTGACGTCGTGGCACGGGGAGTTGGACTTGGTGAGGACCGTGACGTTGTTCAACGTGGTGCCCTGGCTGGTGATGCTGTTGGGCACGCAGCCGGCGGCCGAGGCGGCGGGCGCCAGCACGATCACCGAGGTGGCGGCGGTGCCGGCCACGGCGAGGGCGGCAAGGAACTTCTTCATGAAATGACTCCCCAGGGGAACGACACGGGCGGCGGAAATCCCGGCAGGGGCCGCCCAAAGCGCCGCAAGGTTATCCCGGGAAATCACCCCGACCTGCACGATCACCTGCTTTACGGCTTCTTTGCCTCGTCTTGTGATCGTATTGAAATTGTTTCGGGAGTGCATTCAGCCCCCGTGCTCGCCGAGGACCGGTCGCCGGACCGGGCTGACGGCCTCCGCCTCCACCGGAAGTGTCGGGTCAACGTCGGGTGAACGTCGTGGCCGGGCGGTACGGGTCGCGGTGAGGATGGACACCGCGCCGGCGACGGCGGTTCCTACCGAGAGCCGGTACCTGACGCGGTAGCGCGCGGGCCGGGACCCGGGACCGGAAAGCAACCAGAGCAACGAGAGTAACCAGAGCAACCAGAGCAACCACCGACAACACCAGGAGACACCGATGATCACGAAGCGCACCGCCGTCCGCCTCGGCGCCGTCGCCACCGTCGCCGCGGTCGGCTTGGGCCTCAGCACCGGGATCGCGTCGGCCGACACCACCTACCCGGCCAACGTTCCCGGTTGCGCCGGGGGCATGGTGGTCTCGTTCTACAGCGGGCACGACCACGTGCGGGGCTACGCGATCTCCACCGGGGGCAACGCCTGCAGCGTGGTCCTCACCCAGTCCAACGGGGGGAGCTCCAGCAACTGGACCAACATCCCCCACGACACGGCCTGGACCGACACCCTCCTGGACGCCGGGATCACCTCGTACGTCGTGGTGTGCAACGGCGACACCGGCCGGTGTGCCACCAGCGCCTCGTACTGACGGGCGCCGCCGGTCCCGTCCCGGCCCCCGCTCGGGGGAGCGGACGGGACCGGTGCCGTTTCCGACCGCCGGGCCCGGGGGGCGGGGCGGTCGGC
>NZ_JBHWIV010000057.1:0-57001 GCF_042731675.1 Kitasatospora sp. NPDC059827
TTTGGGTGTGTTGGACGGGGGCTGGGTACGGCGGTTTGGGTAGGGGGGGTTTGGTACGGGGGTGGCCGCCCTCGCCTGTCCGGACAGGCGAGGGCGGCACCCGTGGGCCGTTCCTGATCAGCTGTTGGTGAAGATCAGACAGGTCAGGATGAGACAGGTGTACTGGCAGCCGCTGCCGTGGCCGGTCAGCTCGACGGACTCGGTCTCCGGCAGGTCCTGCAGCGCCGCGAGGTCGGTCTCGAAGTCCACCATGTTCTCCATGATCGGGTCCTCCCCTTGAGGGTGTCGCCCGCCGCGATCTGCCTGCGGGCGTCGGGTGTTGACCCCCGGCGCGGCCTCCATCCGCCGCACCGGGGTGGTGCCCCGGGCCTCGACGGGCCCGGGAGTCTGTGGGTGGCCGGGCGGGATCAGCCCGGTCGGCCGGTCCGCAGGAACGCGGCCAGCAGTTCGTGCAGCACGGCGGCGCCCTCCTCGGCGAGCACCTCGTGGCCGGAGCCGGCCGCCTCCACGTACCGGAAGTCCGCGCCCTCGATCCGGCCGATCCGCAGCAACTCGTGCCGCAGCGACCGGGATTGGCCGACCGGTACCACCTCGTCCCGGTTGCCGTGCACGACCAGCAGCGGGGCGCTCAGCCGGTGCGCGAGCTGGAGCACGTCGCGCGGTCCGCGGGCGTCCAGGATCGGGTCGCCGCCGCCCAGCCGGGTGGTCAACGCCCGTACGGGGGGCGCCGCTTCGGCCATCAGCCGGGCGCCGGACAGGAACGGTGCGACCACCGCGCAGCGGGCGACCTGCTCGGTCGGCGCGTGCGCGGCCGCCAGCAGCGCCAGGAAGGCGCCGTAGCTGACCCCGAACAGGGCGGGCGGTTCCAGGCCGAGTGCCGCCCGCTGGCCGGCGATGCCCTCCAGCAGGTAGAGCACGTCGTCCAGGTCGGGGCCGCCCCAGGCGCCCCGGATGGCCAGCGCGTGCGGCACCCCGTAGCCGGTGGAGCCGCGCTGGTTGGGCGCGACCACCGCCAGGCCCTCGGCGGCCATCCGTTGCAGCGCCGGGTCGAACTCCAGCCGCCAGGCGTCGGCGGGGCCGCCGTGCAGCGCCAGCACCAGGTGCGGGCTGCTCAGCCAGGCGTCGCCGCCGTACACCACGGCCTCCAACGGGCCCGCCGGGCCCGCGAGTTCGAGGCTCTGGGCGGGCTGCCAGCGGCTGCCGTCGCCGGGCTGGGTGCTGCCGTCCAGACGCCACCCGGCCGGCGGGGTGCGGGTGACGCGCGGTGCACCGGGCTGCCAGGGCAGGGCGGTGTCCCGCCACGGGCCGGGCAGGCCCGAGCCCAGGGGCGCGAGTTGCAGCGGCAGCGGCATCGGGGCGGTCTCGGCGAGGGCCGGGCCGTGCGCCAGCAGGGCGTCCACGTCCAGGGTGGCCAGCGCCGCCGGGTGGTCGGGCGAGGAGTACGGGATCCGCAGCCCGGCGCCGTCCCAGTGCCCGACCGCGCCGAGCCGCCCGGGTGGCACCGGCAGCGGGTCCAACCGCCCGACGGCGGGCCGCCACAGGGCGAGCGCCGAGCCGGCGCCGTGGTCGATCTGCACCGCGACCCGCGGGCCGTCCGCCGCCTGCCGCAGTGCCACCGGGCGCAGGAACATGCCCGAGACGTGCAGGCATTCCGGGAACCGCAGTGGTTCCCCGCCGCCCAGCACGCCCCAGCCGAGCCGGTCGGTGCCGGGCGCGTCGCTGCGCACCATCGCGAAGCGGCTGTCGGGGTCGAACAGCACCAGCCGGTCGTTGCTGTGCTCGCCGATCTCCAGCAGCGGGGTGGTGGTGCCGCTGCGCAGGTCCAGCACCACGCTGCGGACCAGCCCGCCGGCCACCCGGTCCAGGGCGAGCAGCGCGCCCGCGTGGTCCAGCCAGGCGCCGCCGCCGTGCAGGCCGGGGATCTCGGCGACCGGCACGGGCTCGCTGCCGTCCGCCCGGATCAGCCAGGCGGTGGTCGCCGGGCGGGTGTCGGTGCCCAGGGCGATCGCCACCGGGGTGCGCGGGTCGGCGCCGGGCGCCACCGGGAGCGGCAGCAGGCGCAGTCCGGGCATCCGCAGCGAGGCCAACTGCTGTTCCACGGTGCCGTTCCCGCCGTACGAGAGGCGGACCAGGTCGTGCCGCTCGCCGTCGTGCCGGCAGACCAGCACCGAGCCGTCGGGCAGGGCGACGAGCTGCGAGCGCAGCTGCTCCGACCGGTTGCCGGACAGCGGCAGCGCGGCGGGTACGGCGGGGGAGCCGTCCTGTGGGAGCCGCCAACTCTCCACGTACCAGCCGCTGTCGGCGGCCGCGGCCAGGCAGGCCGCGTGGCTGCCGTCGGCGGCGAAGGAGAAGCTCAGCCGACGCAGGGCCCGGGTGGTGGCGCGGGTGGCCGTGTTCACGTCTCGCTCACCCCGTCGCCGTCGTCAGGGAGTTGGTCGCGGCCGGGAGTCGGCGAGGAAGGGGGGCGAGCGGGTGGCCGGGGGAGAGCGGGTCCAGCCAGAGCCGGGGGCCGCCGTGCCGGAGCCGGAGCAGGAAGGCCAACGGCCCTGCCGTGCCGGTGCCGTAGGCGGTGGCGCAGCCCGTACCCGTCTCGTCGGGCAGGACCAGCAGGCCGTTGCGCAGTGCGCTCCGGGCCGCGATCAGTCGGGCCAACCGGCGTGCCCCGGAACGGAATTCGGGATCGTCCGTGGCCTCGGCGAGGTCCAGCAGGTACTCGCCGTCACCGGCCAGGCCGTGGCAGGCGCTCACTCCGCCGTGCCAACGGCCGGCCAGGACGGCCCGGCCGGCGGCCCGGGCGAGGCGCAGCGCCTCGGTGTCGCCGCTGGCCCGCCACAGCCGCAGCAGGAAGCTGCCCGCGCCGGAGGAGCCGCTGCACCAGTGCGGGAGCCGGATGTGCGCGGGGTCGGCGGCGCTCTGCGGCCACCAGGCGCAGGCCCGGTCGGTGCGGCCGTCGCCGTGTCCGTCGCCGCTGCCGTCGCCCTCGCTCCACCGCACGGTGGCGCCGAGCGTCCGCCCGGCGTCCAGGGCGGCCGTCGTGCAGGCGTCCCGCAGGGCGCGGTCGCCGGTCGCCCCGGCGGCGGCGAGCAGGAAGGCGCCGACGCCCGCCACGCCGTGCGCGAAGCCGAGGTGGGTGATCCCGGCGAGCGCCGAGTCGAAGTCGGCCGGCACCGGCCAGACCGTCCCGTACGGTTCCCGTCGCGCGGCGGCGAGCAGGGCGCGGGCGCAGCGGTCGGCGCGCTCGGCGAAGCCGTGGTCCGCGCGGAAGTGCTCCCCGGCGAAGCGGAGTTGGGCGAAGCCAGCGCCCGCTGCGCCGTGGCAGACATCCGGGTTGGGCCACTCGACGGCGATCCGCCGGGCGAGCGCGGCGGCCCGCTCGGCCGCCTCCTGGTCGCCCAGCACCCGGGCGGCGTCGAGCAGCGCCCAGGCCGTCCCCGACCGTCCGAAGTGCAGCCCGGGCAGCACCACCGGCTCGGCGGCGACCCGCCGCTCGATCCAGTCCGCGGCGGTCCGGGCCGTACCCGCGGCGGCCGCCCGGACCTCGGCCGGCAGGCCGGGTGCTGCGGCCGCTCGCGCCAGTACGGCGAGCACGCCCGCGGCGCCGTGCTGGACGTTGCACGGGTCCGTCCGTTCCCCGGCGGGCACCACGGGCCACAGCCGGTCGGACCGCTGCGGTGTCGCGCCGGCGGCGAGGTGCCGCAGGCCGTCGTGCAGCAGCCGGTCGAGGGGCGGGGCATCGGCGTCCGTGCCCGGCCGAGGGGTGGCCTGCCACAGCGGGGCGACCACGGCGGACACGGCCGGGCGCACGAACGCGGTCGGCCTCGGGGCGACACCGGGGTCCACGCCGCCGCCCCACCCGCCCAGCGCCTTCCCGCCCAGCGCCTCCCGGGCCCGCGCCAGGCTCCACCGCAGCTCCGGCTGTTCGGCCCGCAGCCCCAGCACCACCGGCGCCAGCCGCCGCGCGGTGGCACCCGAGCGGGCCGCCAGGTCGAGCCAGCGGCCGAGCCGTTCGGCGACCGGGCGGGCCCGCGGCAGGTCCTCGGGCAGCAGCGGGTCGTGCCCGGTGGCCAGCAGGAAGAACAGTCCGCCGAGGGCGTAGCGGTCGGCGGCCGGGTCGGCGGTGCCGGTGCCGGCGAGGGCGAGCCGCCCCTGTTCGGGGGCGCGGTAGCCGGGGGTGCCGGCCGTGCCGGCCCGGTGGCCGGTCTCGGCGGCGAGTTCGAGGTCGATCAGCCGCAGGCTGCCGTCCGGCCGGACCATCACGTTGCCGGGGGAGAGGTCGCGCAGCACCAGGCCCTGGCCGTGCACCCGCCCGACCAGGTCGAGCAGTCCGTGCGCCAGCGGTCCGGCCTCGGCCCAGTCGACGTCCGGGCTGCCGTCGCGCCGCAGCCGGGCGGCGACCCAGGCGCCGAGCGGTTGCCCGGCGATTCGTTCCTGCACCAGGAAGACGGAGTCGTCCTGCTCGATCAGTTCGACGGCGCGCGGTACCAGCCCCTGCCCGTCCAGCCGGGCGAGCAGCGCGGCCTCGTGCCGCAGCGCGTCGCGGGCGTCGGTCCCGGCGCGGTCGACCTCGATGTGCGCGCGGGCCTGCTTGACCACGACCTCCGCGCCGCTCGCGGCCTCACGCCCGAGGAACACCCCGCCCTTGGCGCCGTGCCGTACGGCGGCGGTCACCGCGTAGCGCCCGGCCAGCAACACCCCACCGCCGCGCCTGCCCCCGGGCCTGCCGCTGCCTCCGTCCCCGCCTCCGTTCGCACGCCTGCGGGGGTGGTCGGCACCGCGGAACGGGTCCCGGACCCACCCCGGCGCCCGGTACGACCCGCCGCGCACGTCCTCGGCCCGCTCCCCAGCGGGCCCGCGCAGCACCGAGCGGTACTCCCCGTCGTTGCCGAGCTCGGCCCGGGCCGCGAACGCGCCGTAGCGGTAGTGCACCCGGCTGCCGGGCCGGTACGGCCGGTCGGAGAGCACCACCGGCCCGGGCAGCCCGGCCGTCACCCGGTCCAGTTCGGCCGCCAGCCGCTGGAACTGGGCGTCGTCCGCCGGGTAGACGGTGATGAACTTGCCCGCCGAACCACGGTCGCTGTTACGGGAGTTGAGCTCGCGCAGCCGCTCCTCGGCGGCGGCGAACTTGAAACTGCACGGGTCCGCGGCGAGCACCCGGACCACGGCCGCGAGCACCTCCCCGCCGACCACCGAGGCGGCGCTGACGTGGAGCTTCCACCCCTGCGCCGGTAACGGCGCGGACGCGGACGGCCGGGCCGTGCACCAGAAGCCCCCGACGGTGACGTCCCAGTCGCCGTCGCCTCCCCGGCCCCCGGCGCCGGCCAGGGCCGCCCGCGTCGCCTCCGGCCACGAGCCGGCCGCAGCCGGTCCGCGGCCCGCCGTGCCCCCGCCCGCCGTTCCCCTGTCGGCCGTTCCCTCGCCCGCCGTTCCCCTGTCGGCCGTTCCCTCGCCCGCCGTTCCCCCGTCGGCCGGTCCCCTGTCCGCAGCAATGCGCAGCGATGTGTCCGCCCCCATTCGTCACCACACCCCTTCGTCTTCTGCTCGGCTGTTCGCGACCCCTTCCAGGGGCTCCCGGCCGAGGTGACCGGGGCAACTCCCGTTCGCAGGAATGAAGTTAGTTTCGAGAAATCCGAAGCCTCAACGCCGAGCCGGTCACTTCACTCGTAAGGGTGATCAGTGGGCGGTTTCGAATTCGTACGAGAACGCTGCTGTGAGTAACGGGCGCACGGCGTGCGGGCGCGTACGCCGCGCGCGGAACCCGAACACGCGCCCCAGCTGCAGGTTGACGCGCATCCGTACGCCTGCGGCACCCGCGTCCGAAGCACGCCCGCCGCCGTCCCGCCGCCGTCCCGCCGCCGCCCTGCCGCCGTTCCGCCGCCGTCCCCCGATCGGCCGAGGCCCGACCGGCCCCGCGCGCACGGTAGTCTCGACAGGTGCCGAAACTGTCCGACGTCATCACCGCGCTCGAAGAGGTCTACCCCCCGCAGTGGGCGGAGTCCTGGGACGCCGTCGGCCTGGTCTGCGGTGATCCTCAGGCCGAGGTCAGCCGCGTGCTGTTCGCCGTCGACCCCGTCCAGGCGGTCGTCGACGAGGCCGTGGAGTGGGGCGCCGACCTGGTGGTCACCCACCACCCCCTGTACCTACGCGGCACCACCAGCGTCGCCGCGACCACCTTCAAGGGCCGGGTGGTGCACACCCTGATCACCAACGGCATCGCCCTGCACGTCGCCCACACCAACGCCGACCACGCCGACCCCGGCGTCTCGGACGCGCTGGCCGAGGCCGTCGGCCTGCGGGTCACCGGCCCGCTGGTGCCGGACCCGACCGACCCGCTGGGCCGTCGCGGCACCGGCCGGATCGGCCTGCTGGAGCCCCCGCTGACCCTGTCGGCCTTCGCGGCGCAGGTCGCCGCCGGTCTGCCCGCGACCGCCGCCGGTGTGCGCGTCTCCGGCGACCCGGACCGGCTGATCGGCCGGGTCGCGGTGTGCGGCGGTTCGGGCGACGGCTTCCTCTCCGACGTACGGGCGGCCGGCGTGGACGCCTACGTGACCGCCGACCTGCGCCACCACCCGGCCTCCGAGGCCACCGAGGCCGCGCCGGTCGCGCTGGTCGACGCCGCCCACTGGGCCACCGAGTGGCCCTGGCTCGGCCTGGCCGAGCGCGCCCTGCGGGCCGTCGCCGACCAGCACGGCTGGGCCGTGGAGACCAAGGTCTCCCACCGGGTCACCGACCCGTGGACCGCGCACGCCCCCATGTCCTTCACCGCCTGACCCGATCCACAGGAGCTTTCCCCTTGAACGCCGCGCCCGCCGACCAGATCCGCCTGCTCGACCTCCAGGCCTTCGACTCGAAGCTCGACCAGCTGGCCCACCGGCGCCGGGGCCTGCCCGAGCACGCCGAGATCGACAAGGCCACCGCCGACCACACCGCGCTCAAGGACCTCGTCGTCGCCGCCGAGGCCCAGAAGGGCGACACCGCCCGCGAGCTGACCAAGGCCGAGCAGGACGTCGAGCAGGTCCGCGCCCGCTCCGCCCGCAACCAGCAGCGGCTGGACTCCGGCGCGATCACCTCGCCGAAGGACCTGGAGAACCTCCAGCACGAGATCGGCTCGCTGGCCAAGCGCCAGGGCGACCTGGAGGAGGTCGTGCTGGAGATCATGGAGCGCCAGGAGAGCGCCAAGACCCGGGTCGACGAGCTGACCGCCCGCCTGGAGCACTCCACCGTCGTCCTCACCGAGGCCGAGGGCCGTCGCGACGCCGCGTTCGCCGAGATCGACGGCGAGGCCGACAAGGTCAAGCGCGACCGCGAGACCGTCGCCGCCGTCATCCCGGCCGACCTGCTGAAGGTGTACGCCAAGCTGCGCGAGACCCAGGGCGGCGTCGGCGCGGCCCGGCTCTACCAGCGCCGCTGCGAGGGCTGCCGCACCGAGTTCTCGATCACCGAGCTGAACGCCATCAAGGCCGAGCCGGCCGACAAGGTGGTCCGCTGCGAGAACTGCGGGCGGATCCTGGTCCGCACCGCCGACTCGGGCGCCTGATCCGGTGGCGGCGCGCTTCATCGTCGAAGCGGACGGCGGGTCCCGGGGCAACCCGGGGCCGGCCGGCTACGGCGCGGTGGTCCGGGACGCCGACACCGGGCAGCTCGTCGCCGAGGCCGCCGAGTTCATCGGCCACGCCACCAACAACGTGGCCGAGTACCGGGGCCTGATCGCCGGGCTAAAGGCGGCCCGCGCGCTCGACCCGGACGCCTCCGTGGACGTCCGGATGGACTCCAAGCTGGTCGTCGAGCAGATGTCCGGGCGCTGGAAGATCAAGCACCCCGACATGCAGCCGCTCGCCGCCGAGGCGCGCACGGTCTTCCCGCGTGGCCGGGTCGGCTACACCTGGATCCCGCGCGAGAAGAACAAGGACGCCGACAAGCTGGCCAACGAGGCGATGGACGCCGGCCGCGACGGGCGCCAGTGGGAGCCGAAGCCCAAGGCCGCAGCCGGGGCCGCCGTGGTCGGGGCCGCCGCCACGGCCGAGGAGCCGCTGCCGAAGCCCCCCGCCCCCAAGGCCGGCTGGGCCGCCCCGGCCGACCTCGGCACCCCGACCACCTTCGTCCTGCTGCGCCACGGCGAGACCCCGCTCACCCCGGAGAAGCGCTTCTCCGGCAGCGGCGGCACCGACCCGGAGCTGTCCGACAAGGGCCGCTGGCAGGCCGAGCGGGCCGCCGAGGCCCTGGCCGCGCGCGGCAGCGTCCAGGCGGTCGTCGCCTCCCCGATGCGCCGCACCCGGCAGACCGCCGAGATCGTCGCCGCCCGGCTCGGCCTGGAGGTCCGGTACGAGGAGGGCCTGCGCGAGGTCGACTTCGGCGACTGGGAGGGCCTGACCTTCGCCGAGGTGCAGGAGCGGTACCCGGACGACCTCTCGGCCTGGCTGGGCTCCGCGAAGGCCAAGCCGACCGGCAGCGCCGAGAGCTTCACCACCCTCACCCACCGGGCCGGCGTCGCCCGGGACAAGATCCTCGCCCGGTACGCGGGGAAGACGGTGCTGGTGGTCTCGCACGTCAGCCCGATCAAGACCCTGGTCCGGCTGGCGCTCGGCGCCCCGCCGGACTCGATGTACCGGATGGAGCTGTCCGCCGCCTCGATCTGCGCCGTCCAGTACTACGCGGACGGCAACGCCTCGCTGCGGCTCCTGAACGACGGCTCCCACCTGCGCTGACCCTCCCCACCCGGGGGGTCAGTGCACCTCGGTGACCACCACGTCCAGCTGCCACGGCTTGCGCGCCGTGCCCTCCGCCGCCAGCTCGACCCGGTGGCCCAGCGCCAGCAGCGCGTCCATCAGCTCGGTCGGCGTCTTCGGCTCGGCCCCGGCGACCATCAGGTCGCGTACCAGCCGCCCCTTGGTCGCCTTGTTGAAGTGGCTGACCACGCTGCGCTTGCCGTCCCGCTCCTGGAGCACCCGGACGGTCGCCGTACGGGCGGCCACCTCGCCGGCCGGCTTCCAGGCCGCCGCGTACGCGGAGCTGCGCAGGTCCAGCACCAGCCCGTCCGCCACCTCCGGGAGCACGTCGGCCGTCACGCCCCGCCAGTACGCGCCGAGCGCCCCCAGCTCGGGGAGTTTCACGCCCATCGAGCAGCGGTAGGACGGGATCCGGTCGGAGATCCGCACCGCGCCCCAGAGACCGGAGAACACCAGCAGCGCCCGCTCGGCGCGGTCGTACGCGGCGGCGTCCAGGGTGGCCAGCCCAAGGTTGTCGAACAGCACCCCGGTGTACACCTCGGCCGCCGGTCGGGCCCCGGCGGTGGGCAGCCCGGCGTTCTTGGCGATCTCTCCGCGCAGCCCGGGGGTGAGGCCGAGCACCTCGGCGGCGGCGTCCTCGTCGCCCCGGCAGAGGCCCACCAGCGCGTCCAGCACCGCGCCGCGCGCCGCCGTCAGCCCCGGCAGCGACAGCCCGTCGAGCGCGAGCGGCGCGCCGTCCCCGGACGCGGCCTTGCCCTCCGAGGGCGGCAACAGCACCAGCACAGCGGACTCCTCAACAATCTGTGGCGGACGAACCCCGCCACCCTACTGCGGCCGCTCCGGCTCCCAACGCCACGCACAGGGGCGAGTAGTAGCGCAGGTTCAGCCGCCGGAACCGCGCCGAGCGCTCGCTCAGCCGCCCGAACACGACCGGCCCGGTGAGCCCGCGGGCGAGCAGCACCCCGGCCGCCGTCCGCACCCCGGCCCGCCGCAACCCCCGCGGTCCCGCGGCCGGCAGCAGCCCGGCCTCCGCCGCCACCAGGTAGGAGGCCGTCCCCAGCAGCCCCGCCACCACCAGGCAGGCCGACGGTGGCGGCGGCCCCTCGCCCGCGCCCACCACGGTGTCCACGAACTCCTCCGGCGTCCGCAGCGGCCAGGGCGTCACCGCCCACACCGCGTGCAGCGCCCCCGTCACCGCCAGCCCCGCCGACACCACGCCCCCGGCCGCCTTGACCGCGTCCATCGCCCGCACCCCCTCCGTGAAGCAACTCCCGACCCCACCGTACGAGCCCTTACACCCCTCCGGCCCCCGGCCCGCCCGGGCGGCAATTCGGTGGGCCGGCCCGGCGTTGCCCACTACGGTGACCGGCGAAGGAGAGTGAACGAGATGACCATGCGACCCCTGGACCTGGTGCCCGGCGACGGCGACGCCGAAGAGGAGTCCCTGCCCGTGCGCCTGCCCGCCGGCCTGCCCGCGGAGACCAGGCAGGCACTGGAGTTCGCGGTGCGGGCGGCGGCCGAGGCCGTGCTGGCCGGCCGGGTGCGCGTGACGGGGTCGGCCACGGAGGCGGACACGGCCGAACTGGCCTTCGAGGTCCGCCAGTCCGAACTCCCGGAGGCACTCGCGGACCCGCTCCCGCCGGCGTCGGCGGACCCGGCCCTGCAAGACAAGGCCCCGCAGGACAGGGCCGCGCGCCGGGCCGCGATGGTGGCCCGGATCCGCGCCGGGAACGCCGAGACGCTGGAGAGGTTGAAGGACCTGTGACCACGGAGTATCTGGACCTCGACGACGTCACCTACCTCGCCGGGGGCCCGCAGAACGTCCGCGACCTCGGCGGCCTGCTGTCGGCGATCGCCCGCCCGCAAACCACCCTGTTCGGCGACGACGCCTACCCCGACCTGTGGACCAAGGCGGCGGCCCTCGGCCAGAGCCTGGCCCGCAACCACCCGCTGGTCGACCGGAACAAGCGCACCGCCTTCGAGGCGATGCTGCTGTTCCTGGACTACAACGCGGAGCCCTACACCGACCCGCACCCGGACGACGCCGTGGCCTTCGTGCTGCGGCTCGCCACCGGCGGCTACGACGACGCGATCGCCCTGGCCGCCAAGGACCTCAGGTCCCTCCTGGGCCGCTGAGCCCCGACGGGCGCGGCCCCCGACGGGCGCGGGCCGCCGGCGGACGCGCCGGGGGCCTGCGCCCGGAAGCTCCCGGTCCGCCCTACGCTGGCCTGCATGCCTCGCCGAAAACTGCGCGTCAAGGCCGTCGACTCCGCCCGGATCAACACCGAGCTCACCGAGCTCCGCACCCGCCTGGAGATCCACACCGAGTGGCCCGAGGCCGTGCTCGCGGAGGCGGAGGAGGCCGCCGGGCACCCCCGGTTGCCGGAGTACGACGCCACCGACCTGCCGCTGTTCACCGTCGACCCGCCCGGCTCCCGCGACCTCGACCAGGCCATGCACCTCACCCACCGCCCGGGCGGCGGCTACCGGGTGCACTACGCGATCGCCGACGTCGCCGCCTTCGTCCGCCCCGGCGGAGCCGTCGACACCGAGGCCCGCCGCCGGGTCGAGACCCTCTACTTCCCGGACCACCGCGTCCCGCTGCACCCCGCCCGGATCTCCGAGGACGCCGCCAGCCTGCTGCCCGGCGAAGCCCGCCCCGCCCTGCTCTGGCAGCTGGACCTGGACGCCGACGGCGCCGTCGTGCTGGCGGACCTGCGCCGCGCCCTGGTCCGGTCGCACCGCCGACTGGACTACGCCGCCGTCCAGCGCGCCGTGGACCTCGGCGGCGCCGACGAACAGCTCGCCCTGCTCGCCACCGTCGGCCGGCTGCGCGAGGAGCAGGAGCGGGCCCGGGGCGGGATCAGCCTGCCGGTGCCAGAGCAGGAGGTCGAGGAGACCCTGCACGGCTACGTCCTCGGCTACCGCGCGCTGAGCCCGGCCGACGGCTGGAACGCCCAGATCTCGCTGCTCACCGGCATGGCCGCGGCCGAACTGATGCTGGACGCGGGCGTCGGCCTGCTGCGCACCCTGCCGGCCGCGCCCGCCGCCGCGTACGAGCGGCTGCGCCGGATCGCGGCCGCCCTGGACGTCGACTGGCCGCAGGCCCTCCCGTACCCGGAGCTGATCCGCTCGCTGGACCCGGACGCGCCGCTGGACGCCGCCTTCCTGAACGCCTGCACCGGGCTGCTGCGCGGCGCCGGCTACCACGCCTTCGACGAGTCCCGCGGCCTGCCCGCCCCCGCCGAGCCCGGGCACGCCGCGCTGGCCGCCCCGTACGCGCACTGCACCGCGCCGCTGCGCCGGCTCGGCGACCGCTTCGCCCAGGAGGTGTGCGCGGCGGTCGCGGCGGGCGAGGACGTGCCGGACTGGGCGCGCGAGGCGCTGCCGGCCGTACCGGCGCTGATGGCGAGCGGGGACCGGCGGGCGGCCGAGGTGGAACGGGCCTGCGTGGACCTGGTGGAGGCCGAGCTGCTGGTGGGGCGGGAGGGCGAGGAGTTCTCGGCGGTGGTGATCGAGGTGGACGGCAAGCGCCCCGGCTCGGGCGTCGTCCAGCTGCGCGAGCCCGCCGTCCGGGCCCGCTGCGACGCCGCCGACGGCACCGGGGGCGGGCCGCCGCTCCCGCTCGGCCGGGTGATCGACGTCCGCCTCACCCGGGCCGATCCGGCCACCCGTACGGTCCGCTTCGCCGCGGTCTGAGCCCCCCTCACCCGGCCCGGAGTGGGAGGATCGGTCCGTGCCCGATGCCCAGCCTCCCGTCGCACCCGCCGCCGGACCCGCTGCCCCGTCACCCGCCGTGCCGGACACCGGTCGCCGCCGCCGGCTGCTGGTCCTCGCGATCTGCTGCCTGAGCCTGTTCATCGTCGGCCTGGACAACACCGTGGTGAACATCGCGCTGCCGGTGATCCAGAAGGACCTGGACGCTCCGGCCTCCGGTCTGCAGTGGATCATCGACGCCTACACCCTGGTGCTGGCCTCGCTGCTGATGCTGTTCGGCTCGGTGGCCGACCGCTTCGGCCGCCGGCGGGTGTTCCGGATCGGGCTGGCCTGCTTCGCCCTGGGGTCCCTGCTGTGCAGCCTGGCGCCGAGCCTGGAGTGGCTGGTGGCCTTCCGGGCCGTGCAGGCGGTGGGTGGCTCGATGCTCAACCCGGTGGCGATGTCGATCATCACCAACACCTTCACCGACCCGAGGGAACGGGCCCGGGCGATCGGCGTCTGGGGCGGCGTGGTCGGCATCTCGATGGCGCTCGGCCCGCTGCTCGGCGGCTTCCTGGTGGACGGCGCCGGCTGGCCGTCGATCTTCCTGATCAACGTTCCGGTGGCCCTGGTCGCCATCCTGCTGACCTACCGTTACGTCCCCGAGTCGCGCGCGCCGCGGCCCCGCCGGCTCGACCCGGTCGGTCAGCTGCTGATGATCGTCCTGCTCGGCTGCGGCACCGCCGCGATCATCGAGGGCCCGGGCAACGGCTGGACCTCCCCGGTGATCCTGGCCCTGGCGGCGGCCGCGGTCGCCGCGCTGATCGCCTTCCCGCTCTGGGAGCGGCGGGTCGCCGAACCGCTGGTGGACCCGCGCTTCTTCGCCAGCGCGCCGTTCACCGGGGCCACCGTCACCGCGGTCTGCGCGTTCTCGGCACTGGGCGGCTTCCTCTTCCTCAACACCCTCTACCTCCAGGACGTCCGGCACTACAGCCCGGTCGAGGCGGGCCTGTGGACGCTGCCGATGGCCGGGATGATGCTGGTCTGCGCGCCGCTGTCCGGGCGGATCGTCGGCAGCCGGGGCCCGCGCCTGCCGCTGGTGGTGGCCGGGCTGGGCCTCGCGGCGAGCGGCCTGCTGCTCACCCGGCTCAGCGCCGACTCCCCGGCCGCGCTGCTGCTCGCCGCGTACGCGCTGTTCGGCTTCGGCTTCGGCCTGGTCAACGCGCCGATCACCAACGCGGCGGTCTCCGGCATGCCGCGCTCCCAGGCGGGCGTGGCCGCCGCCGTCGCCTCGACCAGCCGCCAGGTCGGGCAGTCGCTGGGCGTCGCGGTGATCGGCACGGTCGTCACCTCGGCCGTGGTGGGCCCGATGGCCACCGGCTTCGCCCCGGCCAGCCACGCCGGCTGGTGGATCCTGGTCGGCCTCGGCGGCGCCGTCCTCGTCCTCGGCCTGGTCACCACCGGCGCCTGGGCCGACCGGACCGCTGCGGCGGTGGCCGTCCGCCTCGGCGGCGAGCCGCCGGCGGCCCGGCCCAGTGTTCGGGAGGCTCCGCCCGAGCGGCTACCATGACCACTACGGCGGAAGAGCCGGCCGGGCGGTCGCGACGGGTCCCTGACCCGCCGAGGAACGTCCGGGCTCCACAGAGCAGGGTGGTGGGTAACGCCCACCCGGGGTGACCCGCGGGACAGTGCCACAGAAAACAGACCGCCCACCGCTTCGGCGCGTGGGTAAGGGTGAAACGGTGGTGTAAGAGACCACCAGCGACCGGGGTGACCCGGCCGGCTAGGTAAACCCCACCTGGAGCAAGGTCAAGATCGGTGCCCTCGGGCACCGTGCGCGAGTGTTCGAGGGCTGCTCGCCCGAGCTCGCGGGTAGACCGCACGAGGCTGTCGGCAACGGCAGCCCTAGATGGATGGCCGTCTCCCCGGGCCGCGCGAGCAACCCGGGTGACAGAACCCGGCGTACAGGCCGGCTCCATCCGCCGTACCAGGGGCTTTGCCCCCGGAAGGGCCTCTGACCTGCGTCGGAGGCCCTTTCCGATCTTTCAGGGGCTTACCGTGTTAGGCGGCAAAACGTCCCTCGAAAGTCCCTCGGACAGAGCTGAAAGTCCCTGAAAAGTCCCAGAGACAGAGGTCTCCGGGAGGAGCCCGAAGCAGCTGAGCTGAGCCGTCTGATCAGGCAACTCGGAGGTGTTGGCGAGACTGCCCCCTGCGCGGTGAGCTCCGCTGTGGATGCTGAAGCGTGACGGGTTCCGACGGATCGGGCCGGGTTAATGTGCACGCGCTCTAAACTGATCAGTGGGCTGTGCTGTGGGTTCGTAGCGGGTGCGCCGTGCCGCTTTGCACGTGGCCGCGGGGTCAGGATCGAGTTCCGAGTCGGGCGGGGGTACGAGGGCGCTGATGAAGCCGTTGGACAGCGATGTGGATCCCCTGGTCATCGGCCCGTTCGAATTGCTGGCCGTTCTCGGCGAGGGGGGCATGGGCCGGGCCTACCTCGCACGGCGGTTGCCGTTGGACAACCTGGGCCCCGAGTTGGAAGCCGGGTACTACCTGGCTGAGGGCGATGACGACCGAGAGAACACCCTCTCGGTCGTGAAGGTCATCAGCCCGAAGTACCTGCAGAGCACCCAGCAGGACGAGGATGAGAAGCGGGCCCGGTTCGCGCAGGAGATCAGCGCGGTAAGGGCCGTCGTTAGTGACAGGGTGC
Organism: Kitasatospora sp. NPDC059827; assembly: GCF_042731675.1. Lineage (NCBI taxonomy): Bacteria > Bacillati > Actinomycetota > Actinomycetes > Kitasatosporales > Streptomycetaceae > Kitasatospora > Kitasatospora sp. NPDC059827. Next base: position 15,127 of record NZ_JBHWIV010000057.1, read on the forward strand.
CTTCGCTGCTTGCTGCCGACCCGGAGGCTGCACAGCCGTGGTTGGCGATCGACTACGTGCACGGCCCGGACCTCAGCACCATGATCAAGAAGAACGACGTCTTCTCGGTCGGCCCCTACGCTGCGCTGGGGCTCGCGCTGGTGGAGGCGCTGCGTGCCATTCACGGGGCGAAACTGCTGCATCGGGACTTGAAGCCGGGCAACGTCGTCCTTGGCCCCACTGGCCCCGTCGTCCTCGACTTCGGCCTGGCGGTACTGGTCGACCGCCGTACCAGCCAGGCCGTGACCAAAACCGGCTTGGGGTTCGGCTCGGCCGGCTACATGCCGTTGGAGCAGGCGACCGACCTGAAGCGAGTCAAGGAACCCGCTGACGTGTACGCGCTTGGCGCCACGCTGTTCTTTGCGGCGACGGGCCGTCCCCCTTTTCCGCTCGGCCCGATGCTGGTGTCGCCGGTCTGGGATGACGTCGACAAGACCTTCGTCCCGCTGCTCGCCAAGATCCTTGTGCCTATTCCAGAGCAGCGCCCGTCGCTCGACGGCGTGGAGCAGGGCTTGCTCGAGCTCCTCGTCCAGCACGGGCTGTCATCCGAGGACGCGGATGCGCAGTTGCGTGAGGTCGTGGAGCGGGCAGGCCTCGCGCCGGAGCTGCCCCCCTCGGCGATCGAGAGTGCCGCGAATGCTGAGGTGCAGGCGGCGGCGCAGCAGGCGGTTGACGCCGGAGCTGCACCCGACGCGCCCTGGGTCGGTGGTGATGATCTCTTCGCGCAGCTCTTTGGCTCGGATGAGCTCGAAGTGGTGGTGCCCGAACCGGCGCAGGAGCCCGAAGAGGGTTACTCGCCCACGTTGATCGATCCGGCGAACGTGGTCACGGTGCAGCTGACGCCTGCGGATGCACCGTCAGGCAGAACGACCATGATCCTTCCGATCGAACCGCCGCAAGCCAGCGCCGACGCTCAGGCGCCGCCGCGGGTCGCACCTGCGGCCGCGCTACGCGTCGCCAAGTACCTCCGCGAGGCGTACGCCCGCAGCCGCAAACTGTAGGCGCACGCTCCAGCCGCCGACGGATACCCGGTGGCCGATGGGACCGAAGTCACCACTCGCCCTCTTCCCCGGACAGTCGGGACCTAGGGTGCTAATAGAAGAACATTCCGCCAGCTCAGCGCCCAAACAGCGGCGCGATCGTTTTTCGAGAGGTCACCACGCGATGCCCGACGCAGCAGCCGCCTCACCCGACCACGTCGGCGCAGCCGCACCGCTCGGGATCGCCGTCGGCACCGTCATCGAGGTGCGCGACGAGGACTGGCTGGTCCAGAGCATCAGCGAGCCCAGGGAAGGCGAGTACCTGATCAAGGCGACCGGTGCCTCCGACCTGGTCCGAGGGCACGAGGCCCGCTTCCTCACCTCCCTGGACCAGCCCCGGGTGCTGCGTCCTGAGGACACCCGGCTGGTGCCCGATACCTCGAAGGAGTTTCGGCGCAGCCGCCTCTTCCTGGAGGCAGTCATGCGCAGGACGCCCCTGCCACAGTCTGAGAAGGGCTTGGCGCTGACCGATGGATTCCTGCTTGACCGCATGGACTACCAGCTGCGCCCCGCTGAGAAGGCCCTGACCAACCCGCTTCGGCCACGTTTGCTGATCGGCGACGTGGTGGGGCTCGGCAAGACCCTGGAGATCGGGGTGCTGCTCGGTGAGCTGGTGCGGCGTGGGCGTGGTGAGCGGATCCTCGTGGTAACGCCGGCCCCGGTGTTGGAGCAGTTCCAGCACGAGATGTGGACCCGGTTTGCGCTTCCGCTGGTGCGGCTGGACAGCGTTGGCATCGCCCGCATCGAGCGGCGTGTCCCGGCGGGGCGCAACCCCTTCACCTACTACAAGCGCGTGATCGTCTCCATGGACACGATCAAGAATCCGAAGCGCTACAAGCCATGGCTGGAGAACGTCCACTGGGACGCAGTTGTCATTGACGAGTCGCACAACCTCATCGGGGAGAGCAGCGACCGCCGGGCGCTGGCAAACCTCCTGGCGGAGCGCACCGACGCGCTGATCCTGGCCAGCGCCACGCCCCACAACGGCAAGATGCGGTCCTTCGCCGGCCTCGTCCGGCTGCTCGATCCGATGGCCATCAAGGACGTGAACGACCCCCAGCCGGACGAACTGAGGCACCTCTACATCCGCCGCACCAAGACCAGCCGTGAGGTCTCGCAGGTACTCGCAACGAAGACCGAGGTGCGGGACGGGAAGACCGTCGAGGTGGTGAAGTGGGCGCCCCGGGGAGGCTCGTACCCGGTGGAGCGGAATGCGACGGATCTGGAGGAGCAGGTCTTCGCCGAGCTCGCTTCGTTCTGGCTGCGACGCCCCGGTGAGCGTGGCGGAGAAGGAACGGAGTCGCGCAGCGACGAGAACAGACTGTTTCCGTATGTGCTGTTGAAATCGTTCCTGTCTTCGCACCGTGCGCTGTTCGCGACTGCACGGGAACGACTGGGGAAGCTGGGCCACCAGCTGCCGCATGACCAAAAGCACGTCACCGACCCGCCGCTCGTGGACCCGCCGGCGTCCACCCCGGAGGTGGCCTCCCTGCTGCGCCTGGCCGATCTGGCCCGTGACATCGAGCAGGCCGTCAGCACCGAGGGACAGCATGGGGCAGCGAAACTCGCCGGGCTGGTGGAGGAGTTGCGCGAGATCGGCGTCAGGTCTGGCAGCGGGACGAGGGCGGTGGTGTTCTCCGAGCGCCGCGAGACCCTCGATTGGCTCGGGGTGATCCTTCCGCCGTTGCTCGGCTGGAAGACGGACGAGAGCGGCAGGAACGCGGTCAAGGTTCTGCACAGCCTTGTGTCGGACACCGAGCAGCAGGAGTACGTGGACGAGTTCGCTCGGGCCGGCAGTGATGTGCGGCTGCTGTTGACCGGTGACGGGGCGTCCGAGGGCGTGAACTTGCACCGCCAGTGTCACCACCTGATCCATTGGGACCTGCCGTGGAGCCTGATCCGGGTCGAACAGCGCAACGGCCGCATCGACCGCTATGGACAGCAGCACCCGCCGGAGTTCCGCGCGATGATCCTCGCTTCCGGCGTTGAGGGTGCGCTGGACGACCGGGATGTCGCGCAGCGGGTTCTTGACCGTGAGGCGGTGGTTCACCAGGTGCTCGGCACGGTGGAGGCTGTCAGCCAGGAACACGATGCCGACAAGGAAGAGAAGCGGCTGATGGAGTCGCTCCTTGCCGGTCACCGCCCTGAGGACGCGGTTCGCGACCTAGAGGCCCACACGGCCTCTCAGGATGGCGAACCGCTAGTCGAGCAGGCGCTGATGGCCGAGTACGACGATGGCCCGATCGGGATGGACTTCCTCGACATGCTTGACGCCGGGGGCGAAGCCGAACCTGAGGAAGCGCCGGCGGACGACCTCCCCGCTCCGCCGGTCCTGGCAGAGGAACTGCGTCTCTTCTCCACCCGGCGCGACTACGTCCTGGCCGGGCTCGATGAGCTCGAGGACCTGGAATCGTTCCGGCTGAAGACTGTCGTCGAGGGCAACGACCTGAGCTTTGACACTCCCGAGGACCTAGCCGACCGCCTTTCCGTTCTACCCGACTCCTACCGCCGCGATCAGGGCATCGACCGGCGCCTGAATCTCACCTTCGACGCTGCGGACGCCGCCGACTCGTTGCGCCGTGCCCGCGAGGACTCCCATTCCAATTCCCTGTGGCCGGACTCCCACTACGTCGGTGAGCTGCACCCGGTCCTGGAGTGGATCACCGACAAGGTGCTGGTCCAGATTGGCCGCCAGAGTGCCCCGGTACTGCAGGTGGACGCCAAGAGGGTGCCGGAGCCGGTCTTCCTGACCCAGGGACTGTGGTCCAACTCGGAAGGGCGCCCAACTGTGGTCGCCTGGCTCGCCGTCGACCTGCTGACACAGGACCATCCACGAATCCGCCCGTTGACGCGCGAACTTCTCGCCGAGCTCGGCGTTGGGCCCGGCATGGACGACCACTTTGCTCCGGGTGATCGCGACGCGCTTACCGAGCTGCTCCCAGCGGCCGTCGCCGCAACCCGCCGTGAGCTGCACGAGCTGCGCAAACTCAGCGACGAGCTGGTGGATGCCCCGCTGCACGAGTACGAGAAGAAGATCGGGCGCTGGCAGCAGACCCTGCCCGGGCTCGGCGCCCTCACGCGTAGCGCACGCGACGAGACCGCTGAGCTGCTGCGTAAGCGCGCCGAGCGGCTCAGAACCGCGGGCAAGCCGATGGTGCGCGTCCTGGCCGTCCTGGAGCCCAGCGCATGAGCGCCAACGATGTTATGAGTAACCGCGGTAGCGGGCAGGAGGAACAGGCGTGACGTACGACTCCCTGGTCAACGAGGGCGAGTACTTCCCCGCCTTCTACCTCGACGAGATCCTGCCCACGCAGCTCAAGAACGGTCCCCTCAAGCAATGGACCGCCAAGGAACGCGCGGGGGAGGACACCCCACGGCAGGGCCTGCGCAACCTGTCGGCGCCTTATCTCACCGCTCGCGCCGCACTTCGCAATGCTGCGGACAAGTTCAACGCCACCGAGGACGTGTTTGCGGTCGCCGTCCAGCAGGCCGGCGCAGAGGCGCTGAAGTCGCAGCGATCCCTGGAACACGACGAACTGGCCGCCGCCGTCGCGCACGCGAGCCGCGAGTCCGGCGCCGCCTGGGCGAGCGACAGCAGCCCCGAGGGTGAATGGCGTACGGCCCTGGCTGGTTGGCACGACCGGCTGCTGCGTGCCCTGGGCTACAACCCGGCTCCCGGCCTGCGCATCGTCCACAGTCCAGCCGGGATGGTGGCAGTGCCCGTCGCCCTCAGCGAGGATCAACTCGTTGTACTCACTGGCGGCTTCGCCACTTCCGTGGATCAGGTGCGCGGTGGCGGGGAGGATGGGAGCGGCGGGGCGGCGGGCCGACTGCCTGCCCCAGTCCGCGTCGGCTCCGGCAAGACCCTGACGACCGTCACCGACCTCGCCGCCTGGCTGCTCAGCGCGGACAATCCGCCGCGCTATGCCTTGCTGCTCTTCGGCGGTGTGATGATCCTCGCCGACCGGGAGCACTTCGCCCGGGGCCGGTACCTCGCTGTCAGCCTTGACGTCGCGCTGCCCCGCAAGGGTGCCAAGGGCGCCAACGCCGGGGAGCTCGACGTCATCGCCGCGCTCTTCGGAGCAGACTCCTTGCGTCCCAAGGAGGACGGCAAAGAGGACGACATCGCCCGCTTCGTCGCGGAATCCCGTGATCACTCGGTCGGTGTCACCGGCGACCTGCGCAAGGGTCTGCAGGCTTCGGTCCAGCTCATCGCCAACGAGGTGCTGAACCTCGTCCGGGAGCAGAAGGTACGGGTCGAGGACCTTGCCGCGTGGCTGCCCGACGTCCTCAAGGAGCCTGGCGACCTGCCCAAGCTGCTGACGACGGAGTCGCTCCGGTACCTGTACCGGATCCTGTTCCTGCTGTACGCAGAGGCCCGGCCGGAGCTCGACATCCTGCCGATGAAGAGCGAGGAGTACGTCACCGGATACAGCGTCAGCCGCCTGCGGGAACTGGTGATCCCGGAGAAGTTGACGGACAGCCGAGCCCGGCGCGGACACCACTTCCACGACTCGCTGGCGCTGCTCTTCGACAAGGTCTTCATGGGCCATCCCGTGGCCGAGACCGTCTCCACGCGTGACGCGTTGGATAGGGTGGAAGCCGCGGAAATCAGCGGTGACGACGGGCAGGAGGGCGTGCGGATCGAGGCCCTGCGCTCGCGGTTGTTCGACCCCATGTCGATAAGGCTCGTCGGGCAGAAGCTCTCCGCGCCCAGCCACGGCGCCGGCGACAGCCCTGAGATGTTGGACCTGCGGTTGCGCAACGATGTCCTGCACAAGGTGTTGCGCCACCTCACCCTGATCGAGGGCAAGGGCCGATACGGCAGGGGCGGCTTCATTTCCTACGCCAATCTGAGCATCAACCACCTCGGTGCCGTGTACGAGGGCCTGATGTCCTACACCGGGTTCATCATGGACGAGGTGAAGTACGAGGTCGCCAAGGGCGGCGACCCGGAGGCTGGGTCCTGGCTGATCACGGGCAGTCAGGTCGCCTCCGGGCGCTACCCGGACACACCAGGCGACAGCGTCTTCGTGAAGCGGACGGTAAACAAGGAGACCCGCGAGGAGGAGTCCGCGACGTACCCGGTGGGCACGTATGTCTACCGGCTCGCGGGCCGCGACCGGCAGACCAGCGCCTCGTACTACACGCCCGAGTCCCTGACCCAGGCCACCGTCGAGCAGGCCCTGCGGTTCCGACTGGACCCGGAGGGGAAGGTCGACCCGAAGGAGCCGGAGAAGGCATGGGTGAACGCGGCGGACGTGCTGCGTTGGCGGGTGTGCGAGCCGGCGCTGGGGTCGGGCGCGTTCCTCAACGAGGCGGTGAACCAGCTCGCCGAGCTATACCTGCGCCTGGCCGAGCGCGAGCGGGGCGTGCAGATCGACCCCGAGGAGTACCAGCGGGAGTTCCAGAAGGCCAAGGCGTACATCGCCCTGCACAACGCCTACGGGGTTGACCTCAACGACACGGCGGTGGAGCTGGCGGAGATCTCGCTGTGGCTCAACACCATGTACCCGGGGATGAAGGCCCCCTGGTACGGGCTGCACCTGCACCGGGGCAATTCGCTCATCGGCGCGTCACGGAAGGTGTATCCGGGAAACGCCCTGCATGAGGGCGGATGGCTCAGGAGTAAGGGACAGGCCGCGCCGAAGGAGGTACCGCTTGGGCAGCCACTGCCCGGGCAGGCGGTGCACCAGTTCCTGCTGCCTGCGCTGGGGTGGGGGTCGGTGGTCGACGACGTGTCGGTGCGCAAGCCGAAGAAGGGCGCGGCCGACCAGACCGAGACGAGTGTGGTGGCCGGGGTTGAGGCCGAGTGGCTCGAACCCGAGATCATCGAGGCGATGACGAAATGGCGGGCGGGGCTTCGCCGTGCGCCGAAGGGTGGGGGCGCGGCGAAGAAGGCTGCGGCAGCGCGGAAGGCGGCGCCTGCGACCGTCACGGCTGACGTGGCGCTGCCGTTCGAGGACGAGCACGGGCAGGGGGCGCTGGACCTTGGGTTCGATACGTGGCAGCAGGGCGCCCTGAACCTTAGCGGGTCGGCAAGCGGCGGGCGGGGGATGGCCGCGGCCAAGCGCGTCCAGCGGACAGAGGTACGGCAGGAGGAGAGCGAGCAGAGCGCGCAGGTCGGCCGGCTGATGGCGCTTGCCCAGCGGGTCGAGTACCTCTGGCAGTTGGTCGTCAAGCGGCTACAGCTGTCGGAACAGGAGATCGCTCGCACGGTGGGTGTGTGGGGCGCGAGTGCCGACGTGCTCGCGAAGACGCGTGTCGCCGCCGGTGGACTGGCCATGGACCGCGACGCGGTGCTAGCGGCACTGCACGCCGAGGGCAGCCCGTACTGGCGTTTGCGACAGGTGATGGACGCCTGGTGCTCGCTGTGGTTCTGGCCGTTGGAGGAAGTCGGGCTGCTGAACGGCACCGACCGTGCACGGTACTTTCAGGGTGACATCGATCTGACGAAGATCAAGAAGGGTTACCCGGGACGCAAGACCGCACTGCAGTCCCTCGACGATTGGATCGAGTTCGGCGAGGCCGTAGTGGGGCGTGTGGACGTCGACGCGGGGAAGCAGAGGGTGTCGTTCTTCGAGGTCGCCGAGGTTACCGACCTGGAACAGCTGGACGAGGCGGAACGGAACCTCGACGCGCAGATGATCGACGCCACGGCGTGGGAGGAACCTTACGACCTGGGCGACCTGTTCCCTTGGTACGGGACGGCTTACCGGATCGCGCGCGAGCGCGGGTTCTTCCACTGGGAGCTGGACTTCGCTCATGTGTTTGTGGAGGGTGGGTTCGACCTGATGGTGGGGAACCCGCCGTGGGTCAAGCAGGAGTGGAAGGAGAGCGGTGTCCTCGCGGAGTTTGAGCCATGGTTCGAGCTTGGGGAGAAGCCGAGCAATGAGGCGTGGACAGAGCGCAAAGCGGCCGTCCTCGCCGACCCGAAGGCTCGGTCAGCATTCCTTGGGGAGTTGGCGAACTCGGCAGCAATGTCGGGCTTCCTGGGATCGGTGGATGCTTTCCCAGAGCTGGTAGGAACGCAGCCAGACTTGTATCGGGCGTTTATGCTGCAGTCGTGGCGCGCGATCGGGGAGCGGGGCATCGCTGGACTGCTGCACCCCTCCACGCACCTGACGGGGGCGAAGGAGGGTGCGTTGCGGAGGTTGGCCTATGGGCACTTGCGATTCCATGCGGATTTCACCAACGAGCTGCTGCTCTTTGCCAACCCAGTAGGAAACAGCAGCCACTTCAGCATCAACGTTTACGGCCGCTCTCAGGACATTAGCTTTCAGCACATGAGTTGGCTGCTGCATCCCCAGGTGCTTCTCCGCTCGATGCGCCACGACGGGCGCGGTCCACTACCAGGTATTAAGCATGACGGAGCCTGGGACCTGCGCCCCCATCGAGACCGCATCATCACTGTGACCCCAGCAACGCTGTCGGACTGGTTGAAGTTGGCAGGCGACGAGAATCCGCCACCCGCCCAGGAAGCTAAGCTGCTCTTCCCGGTCACCAGTGCCGAGGAGTCGGCCATCACTACCCTCGCCTCTTGGCCGTATCGGCTTCGTGCCCTCGGCCCGCGCATCAGCCCCGGGTTCCATGAGAAGAACGACCGGACGGCGGGCTATTTCACCTGGGATCCGGGTCCCGCTGAGAGCTGGAGCGAGGTGATCCTGCAGGGGCCACTCATCTCCCTTGCGACGCCGTATGGGAAGCAGCCGCCTGCAGGCGGCTCGAAGAGCATGCGGGACTATGACCCTTGGGACCACGTTAACCTCGCCGCCGACGCGGTTCCACGAACCAATTACCGTCGATCGAGGAGCTGTGAGCCCAGCGACTATTACGCAGCGTTGGCACGCAGAACCTGGTTGGACGGCGAATTGCTCAGCGCGCTGAGCTCGGATCCGGCGGTAGCGGACCAGCTGTCAGTGGACGCCATCGGAGACGACGGCAAAGCCGCCATGCTTCGCAGCTGGGCTTCGCGACCCTACTCTCGGTTCACCCGGGTAGCGTGGCGTCGGCAGATCGCGACGAACACCGAGCGCAGTCTCTTTGCTTGCCTCGTGCCACCAGGTCCCGCACACATTCACATGGCGCACAGCATGGCGCTGTCGACTACTCGGGAGACGGCACTCGTAGCAGGGTTCTGGGCCTCACTCCCCTTGGACTATTTCCTAAGGACAACTGGGCGCAATGATCTTCAGGTTGGTGAGGCCCAAGTAATGCCTGCGCCAACGCCGGAGCACCCATTGGAGTCCGCCCTGCTGTTGCGTACTCTGCGTCTCAACTGCCAGACGGCGGTGTACGACCGCCTGTGGCGAGAGCTCTATGAGCCGAGCTGGCTCCAGGACGCCTGGACCGCTGAAAGGTTTGGAAAACGACTGCCGCTCACCCAGAGCCTTGGGCCGACATGGACCTGGCACACGCCACTGCGCACTGAGCTGGCCCGCAGAGCAGCGCTCGTCGAGATCGACGCCCTCGTCGCCGTCTGGCTCGGCATCGATGCCGACGAACTAGTCGCCATGTACCGCTCCCGCTTCCCCGTGCTCCAGCAGTATGAGGAGAACATGTGGTTCGATGCGACTGGCCGCCGAATCACCAAGGCCCACCAGGTCCACGGCTATGGCCAGCCCAAGGACGCCTGGAAGCAACTCAGCTCCCACGACGAATTCCCGCTCACGGCGAATGTCCCCACCGGCTACACCGGCCCCCTTTACCGTGCCAACCGCGAAGCGGAGATGCGCGCTGCACACGCCGAGTTCACCAGGCGTATGCACGCCGCAGGCTGGGTCCCGGGAGGGTCGAAGCCCGGCCTGTCAGCGACAGCCGATACGTTCGACCCGAGCCATGAACACCGGGCATCTGAGACATTGTCGTCCGAACACTCGAACACCACGGGGGGCGGTTCCGCGCCATGAGGCCCACACTCGCCGCGCAGGCGCTGCGCGATACGACTGTCGAGTATCTGACGACGACGTTCGCGTTGGCCGAGCCGGACACGCAGGACGCATTGACAGAGCTCCTCACCGACCCCGCCGACGGGCTGTTCCGTGGCCCGTACCTGCGTATCCGCCGTCCGTTCCGCTCGGCTGACGCCGGCTGGCAGGAGCACCTCGACTGGTGGCAGGACGGCTTCTGGCCGTACGCGCACCAGGCGGAGGCGTTCGCGCGGCTGACGACCAAGGGTGGCCACACTCCCTTGCCGACCCTGGTGACCACTGGCACCGGCTCGGGTAAGACGGAGTCGTTCCTCGTGCCCGTTCTGGATCACTGCCGCCGTGCCCGGTTGCAGGGCCGCGGCGGGATCAAGGCGATCCTGCTCTACCCGATGAACGCCCTGGCCGGTGACCAGGCGGACCGGCTCGGCGATCTGCTGGAGGATACGCGTCTGGCGGAGGTCACTGCAGGGCTCTACATCGGTGAGGCGGGCGCCTCGCGTGCCGCCTCACCGTACAAGCGAGTCATGGTGGACCGGCAGGAAATCCGGCGCAATCCGCCGGACGTCCTGATCACCAACTACAAGATGCTGGACCTGCTGTTGCAGCGTCAGCATGACGCCCCGCTGTGGCTCGACGCGGACCTCGCCTACATCGTGATTGACGAGTTCCACACCTACGACGGCGCTCAGGGCACGGACGTGGCGATGCTGCTGCGGCGACTGGCCGCCGCTGTGGGAGCCTCCGAGCCGGGGCGCCCGCTGGGCGGGATCTGCCCGGTTGCGACGTCGGCAACCCTGGGCGAGACTCCAGCCGCCGCGAAGCCGGCTTCACCCGAGACGGGAACCGTCTTGCCCAGCGGCGTCACGTCGGCCCGTCCGATGCTGGACGTCGCCTCGCAGGTCTTCGGCGTGAGGTTCCCCGACGACGCCGTGGTCGGGGAGGATCGACGCGACCTCAACTCCTTCCTTTCCCCGCTCGACCTGACGCTCCCTCAGCCGACCCCTGCCGCCCTGGCCGCGCTCCCCGACCCCGCCCGCGCGCCGCACGCGCTGGACCGGATCGCCGAGGCCGTCGTCGGCTGCGATACCACCGACCAGCGTGAGCTGGGCAGCCGCCTACTGAAGCATCCACTGGTCCATGCCTTGCTGCGCGCTGACGTCGACGCTCCATTGACATCCGCCGAAGCTCTCGCCGCCTTCGATCCCACCTCTGCCTGGCGTACCACCGCCGCCCAGGACCCGACCACGGCCGCCGCCGCGCTGGCCCGCCTGATCGCGCTCATCTCGGTCGCCCGAGACCCGTCCGCGCCCGCCGACCGCGAGCGCCCGCTGCTGCTGGTGGAGACGCATCTGTGGGTGCGTGCGCTTTCCCGCGTGCTGCGGTTCATCGCACCCGAGCCGGTGTTCTCCTGGTCGGACGCCGACCAGGCCGCGATCACCAGCCAAAGCGCCCGACCGCAGCGAAGCCAGAGCCAAGCCACCCACGCAGGTCGTCTCCCGTCCGTGTACTGCCGCGACTGCGGCCGATCCGGATGGGCGGCGATCTCCCCGGAGCGCAACCCAGCTGCGCTTATCAATGATCCCGACGAGATCTACCGGCGCAGCGCCGCGGGCGGTCCCATCAAGGCACGGGTGCGGGCGTTGGTGTCCGCGACGCCGGCTGAGGCGGCCGAGCAGGCTCGAGCCATCCTGCAGCAGCGCGAGCGCCGAGGGCGCAGAGCCGCAAGCCATGACGCAACCGTCCTGGTCCTGGAGAACACGGGCGAGGCGCTTCGCCGCATCGACCCGGACGAGGTTCTGCTGGACAGCGGGCTGATCGCGACCGCGCCGGAGAACGGCGTCTACGTCCTCGCCTGGTACGACAATCCTGAGGCCGACGACTACTCCAAGAACGAACGCTGCCCGGCCTGCGGCCAGGCGCAGGGCATCCGCTTCCTGGGTGCCGGTGTCGCTCCGCTGGCCTCCGTGGTCGTGACCCAGCTGTTCACCGGTGGCGAGCTGCCCAGTAAGGACGCGAAGGGGCAGGATCGCCGTCGAACTCTGATCTTCAACGACTCGGTGCAGGACGCCGCGCACCGGGCCGGGTTCGTGGCGAGCCGGGCCTGGAAGTTCTCACTGCGCTCATTGATCCACGAGCAACTGCGTTGGCGTGCGCTGGACACGGACGACTACCGCGAGAACGGCCTACCGCTCAACGAGTTGATCGCCTCGCTCGTGAGCCGCGCCGCCGTGCCTGAGGAGAACCTGCTGGCATCCGTCGTCCCGCCGGATCTGCACGATGTGGACCGAGTGGCACGGCTGCTGGACAAGAAGAAGCGCATCCCCGCCAGCACCTGGACGTTGGTCGGTGAGCGCTTGGCGTTCAACACCCTTCTGGAGTTCGGACTGTACTCCCGGATGGGCCGCACTCTTGAGCTCACTCGGACCGTCGCCGCCGAGGTCTACGTCAAGGACCCGGCTCGGGCAGCGAAGACCGCCGAGGCGCTTCTCCAGGTGCATCTAAACCGCCGCCAGGTCCTGGACGGGATCGACGACCCGGCCGCTGCGGCGATGAAGCACCCGCTGCCGCCGGCCGGGATCGACCGCGACCGCCGCTTCGAAGGCTACGTCCGTGGCCTGCTGGAGCATCTGCGGCAGAGCGGTGGCATCCAGCACGCCTGGCTGCACACCTACGTCGACGAGGAGGGCCGCACCCGCTACCCCGTCTGGACCGGCCGCCCCGAGGGCATGCCTGCCTTCGGACGCGGCTCGGACGCGCCGTCGTTCCTGCTGGTGGGTTCCCGCTCGGGGCGCACCGACTTCGAGCGGGCCGACTCCAAGGACAGCTGGTACGCCGACTTCACCCACCGCTGCCTCGGACTGGACCACAGCGAGGCTGCCGCCTACCTGGCTGGCCTGGTACCGCGGCTGGCCGGAACGGACATCGAAGCGCTCGCGCACCGGCGCACTGGCGAGGGGCGTTCGGGCGGCCAGAACCACGACCATGGGGTGTACGGGCTGACGGCTGGTCATGTCCGGGTGCGTCCGCTGGACGACACCCAGACCGCCAAGGCAGCTGTGACCTGCCCCGAGTGCGGATGGACGCAGACCGTCCACCCGGACCGGGTTCCGGTGTGGCAGGGACTGCCCTGTCCCCTGAAGCGCTGCGAGGGCGCACTGGTGATGCCCTCGTCCAGCGCAGAGGGGCGCGCGGCGCGGGACTTCCGCTCCGACTACTACCGTCGGCTGTATCGGGAGTCCGAGCCCTACAGCGTGGTCGCCGCCGAGCACACCGGTGTGTTGACCCGCAAGGAGCGCGAAGCCGTCGAGAAGGGCTTCCGGCAGGGCAACGGCCGCCACACCGACCCCAACGTGCTGTCCTGCACGCCGACCTTGGAACTCGGGATCGACATCGGCCAGTTGGAGGCGGTCATCCTCGCCTCCCTGCCGTCGTCCACTGCGGGATACGTCCAACGGGTGGGCCGTGCCGGGCGTTCGACCGGCAACGCGCTGATGGTGAGCATCGCAGACACCAGTCCGCGTGCCCTCTACCACCTCGCCGATCCGCGCCAGCTCATTGCCGGGCGCATCCTGCCCCCGGGGTGTTTCCTCTCCGCGGTGGAGCTGCTGCGTCGCCAGTACACCGCCCACCTGGTCGACCTCACGGCCCGGGGCCGAATCGAGGGCGTCCTGCCGTTGCCCGACCGGGTCACCGCGCTGTTCGGCCGCAGCGGCTGGCTCAAGACCTTCGGCAAGGCGGTAGCCGGGCGTATGGACCTGGTCGAGGAGTTCCTCTGCCTCTTTCCCGACATCGACGGTGTCCTCGACGCCGGCGTGTCCCGCGACGCCCGCAAGGCCCTGCGCCGATACGCCGAGGCCGGCCTGGAGGACGAGCTCACGAAGGCCGAGGACGCTTGGGAGGCGGAGCGCACCGAACTGCTGGACCGCCGCGCGATGATCAACGAGGCAGCCGACAAGCTCCAGGAGAACGTCGAGGACGAGGCCCGCGAGAAGCGCAACCTGGAGCGCGAAGCCGCCGGCGTCAGCCGCCGTCTGGACGAGCTCGGCCAGGCCAGCGCGCAGAGCTTCCTGGTCGAGCAGGGCCTGCTGCCCAACTACAGCCTCGTCGAAGACGGCGTGCGCTTGGAGGCTACCCTCAGCCACAAGGAGCCCGCCCGTAAGCAACGGAACTCCGACGCCGAAGACGACCAGGCGACCTCGAAAGCCCGGTGGCGCACCGATCTACGTACCTATAAGCGCCCCGCCGAGGCCGCGCTCACCGAACTCGCGCCCGGCAACGCCTACTACGTACGCGGCTACCGGCACGAGATCGACGGATTCGACCTCGGCCCGCGCTCCCGCCGCTCCGAGAGCGGCACCTCGGAAGGCGTACAGATCTGGCGGGTATGCCAGGACTGTGGATATGTGCGAACCCGCGACGCCGAGAGCAACACCTCCGCGTGCCCGCGCTGCACCGGCACCGGCATCGGCGGGCGGGCAGCCCTGCAGGCCGTGATCGTGCCCCGCAAGGTCACCTCCCGTGACAAGCGCGACGACGCCCGGATCATCGACGACCACGACAGCCGCCAGAGCGGCGTCTACACCATCGCGACCGCCGTCGACGTCGACCCCGCCGCGATCAAGGAGACCTGGCGGCACACCAAAGCCACCTTCGGTGTGGACCACGTCCGCGAGGCCGTCATCCGGCGCTTCAACCTCGGGCCGGCCAAGTATGGGCGCCGACCCGACACCGCGTTTGCCGGGCAACCTGTCACGGTCACGGGCTTCACCGTGTGCCCGATGTGCGGAGGAGCGACCGAGCGCGAACCAGGCAATGCGCCTGTTCAGGAAGTTCTCAGCGAATCCTTGGCCGGACGCCCTGACCTGGCCCACCATCGCCCCTGGTGCCCCACCCGCAGCCGCAGCCACCCCCAGCAGCCCGACGACCGGCGCGTCATCACTGCCACCGAGCACCGCACCGAGGCCCTGCGTATCTTGCTGCCTGCCGCCACCCTCCAAGTCCAGGAACGCCTGGCCTCCTTCTCCGCTGCCCTGCATCTGGGCATCGGCCTGCGCTACGGCGGCGACCCCGCCCACATCCGCTCCACGACCAGCACCGAACCCGACCGCGACACCGACCTGACCCGCCACTACCTCGTCCTGTACGACGCCCTCGCCGGAGGCACCGGCTACTTGCAGCGCTTGGCCGACGCTGACGGCGAGGAATTCCGAGCTGTCCTCGCCGCCGCCCAGCAGGCCCTGCGCACGTGCCCCTGTGTGGAGGGGCAACGCCGCGCCTGCCATCTGTGCCTGCTCGGCCATGCCCCCCAGCGCGACTACCGACTGCTGGACCGCCAGGAAGCTCTGTGGATGCTCGACGAGCTCCTCGGCCCTGACGGCCACAGCCGCTGGAGCGTCCGGAAGGAAGGGACTGGCGAAGCACGGCAGCGGTTCGCCAACCAGGCTGAGAGTGACCTGGAACGCCGCTTCATCGAAGCCCTCGACCGCTGGCTCGCCGATCCCGACAACCACGCCGTCCCGAGCCACGACGAGACACCAACCGGACGCGCCGGCAAGCAGTTCACGCTGCACCGAGGCGACCCGGCGGGCCCGTCCGTCCACTGGGAGCTCGTAGCCCAGAAGTACTTGCCCGAGCACGCCACACGCCCCGACCTGTTGCTGCGCCCGGTGGCCGGCGACACGACGGGCGACGGAGCCCCGCCGCTAGCGGTCGCGATCTACCTCGACGGCTACCGCTGGCACGCCTCCTCGAAGACAAACCGCATCGCGGACGACGCCGCGAAGCGCGCCCGGCTGCGCGCGGACGGCACCCTGGTGTGGCAGATCACCTGGGATGACGTCATGGCCTGGGAACAGAGCCTCCGCGGCGCGACGAAGCCCCGCCCCGACGACGTCGACGCCCCCGTCAACCCCCTTGCCGCAGTGATCGCCGGGCCTGCCGCCGACGCCGCCTGGCCCCCGTACGACACCACGAGCGACGCCAGCCCTGGTGGCAAGGTCCGCGCGCAGTGGCGCAAGGCGAGGCGCGACCCACTCGAGCTCGACGAACTGGTCTACGCCGGAGCCATCCCCTCACTCCTGGGATTCCTGCGGAACCCTGACCTGGCACGTTGGCAGGACCTCGCCGTCCACGCCGTGGGCGGGCTCCTGTACGGGGTCCGCCCCGGCGACGCGGTGGACTCCCAGCCCGCCGCGGCCAGGCCCTGGATAGAGGCCGCGCTGCGAGAGGAGACCCGGCCACCCGTCACCGGCAACGGCCTCAAACTGATCGCGGTCCGCGACGCCTCCGGTCTCCCGCTCACCTTGATCGCGGACCGGTCGAAGGGACTGCGCTGGAGCGGCCTGGCCGTCCTGGATGACCGCACCCAGGCGGTGGACGGCGATCGCGCCGAACACCGCCGCCGCTGGAAGGCATGGCTCTGCTGGGGCAACCTGCTGCAGTTCCTCGACCCGATCGGCACGGGACGCGCTGACGGCTTGCAACTCGCCCGCTCCGGCCTCGACGCCTTCGACGCCGGACTGCTGGCTGCGGTATCCAGCGCCGCAGCTGCGGACCAGGCCACCGGGCTACTGGCCGCGTTGCGCGACAACAACCCCGGCACCGGTCTGACCTTCGCACCCCCGGCCGAGCCCGAACCTGGACCGGCGGCCGCCGACCAGACGCAAACCGAGCTGGAACGTGCCTTGTGGCAGATCGTCCTCAAGGAACTGTCCTACACGGGCGACCCCGACGTCGGCGCCCTTGCGCGCCTGCTCGCCGATCGCAAGGGTGCCCCGGTAGCCCGGGCAGGCCTGGACATCGTCGGCGTCGAGCGGCCCATCGAGCTCGCCTGGCCCGATCACAGGATCGGCGTAGTCCTGGCCGAGGACGCCGACGACCAGGCCTACATGGACCAGTGCCGCAGCGCGGGCTGGAACGTGCGCGCACCGGGCGACTGGACGATCGACGAACTCCTCGCCCTGCTCAGCGAGCCGACCGAGCCCACCCCCACGTCCGGAGGTGGACGGTGAACAAGATCAGCACCCAGGTCACCGTCTCACCCCAGGCCCACCAGGACATCCGCCGACTGGGACGCGGCGCCAAGGACGCCCTCGGCGACTTCGTTCGCCGACTACGCGCCGACCGCACCAACCGTGCGCTGCGCCTGCTCCCGTTGCGCGCGGCCGGCGACAACGGCCAGCTGTGCACGGCTGTGCTCGACAGCACCCGCATGGCGCTGCTCCTGGAGACTGAGGAGAACCGCCTCACCGTTCTCGCCCTGCGCGAAGGCTCCCTTGCGCACGACGAGCTCACGCGCCTGACCGTCGACATCAACCCGGTCTCCGGCGGCATCGAGCTCGTTGACCAGGCCGAGGTTAGTGCCAACGTCGTCGCCCTGCCCGAACGCCCCGAACCAGCGGCGGCTCAGGAGCCGGACTCGCCGTCGCAGCCGACCCTAAATCTGCCGGTACGACTCTTCGCGCGCTTCGACGACGCCACGCTCACCAGCCTCGGCGTCATCGCCTCCCTGCTTCCCGCACTTCGCAAGCTCACGGACGCACATCAGCTCGACGCCCTGCTCGCTCACAATCTTCCTGAGCTCACCAAGGACGTCCTGCTCGCCCTTCACGGCGGCATGGACCCCGACAACGTGCGCCAGCACATCACCAGCCAGTGGAAGGCCGACGAGCAGGTCGACCCCCACGACTGGGCCCAGGCAGCCCGTCGCCCTGTCTCCCAGGTCAGTACCGAGGACGCCGCCGTCCTCGACGCGCTCGGCTCCAGCTTCGACGCCTGGCGGCTGTTCCTGCACCCCGAACAGCAGCGCTTGGCCACCGCTACCTTCAAGGGGTCGGCAAAGGTCACCGGAGGCCCCGGCACCGGCAAGACCGTCGTCGCCCTGCACCGTGTGCGCCACCTCGTCGACCAACTACAACCGGGCCACACCCGCCCTGTTCTGCTGACCACTTACAACACCAACCTCGCCGCCGACCTACGGCACCGCCTCCAGCTCCTCGGCGGCCCCGAACTGCTGCGGCGCGTCGACGTCAAGTCCGTCGACCAGCTCGCCCGCGAGGTCGTCGAGGAGCAGCCGAGCGTGCGCCTGGGGCGGCCGATCGACGACGAGACGGCACTGAACCTGTGGCACACCGTGTGTACCGAGGCAGGCGAGTATGAGTTCGACGTGGAGTTCCTCGACTCGGAGTGGAAGCACGTCATCCTCGCCCAGGGCTGCGGCACCTGCGCGCAGTACATGCGTGCCCCACGCAAGGGGCGCGGCCAATTCCAGCGCTCCCAGCGCGCACGCGTCTGGGCCCTGGTCGAGGCGTACCAGACCAAGCTCGCCGAACCGCCGCTCCAGACCACCTACGCGCAGATCGCCGACCAGGCCGCCCGCACAGAGGAACACCGGATGTCCCGCGTCGAGGCCCAGGCACAGTACAAGGAGGAACACGGCGGCCTGGACCTCGTCCACCGCGAGGCCGGCAGCGGAATGTGGCTCAAGCCCCGTTACCAGCACATTGTCATCGACGAGGCTCAGGACCTCTCCTCCTCCCACTGGCGGATGCTGCGCGCCATGGTCCGGCCCGGATCGAACGACATCTTCCTCGTCGGCGACGCCCACCAGCGCATCTACTCCCACCAGGTAGTCCTGGGCCAGCTCGGCATCAAGACCCCAGGCCGCGCCTCACGCCGCCTGACGCTGAACTACCGCACCACGCGCCAGATCCTCGGCAGCGCCCACGGCCTGATCACCGGCGAGACCTTCGACGACCTCGATGATGGCATCGACACCCTCGACGGCTACCGCTCGGTGCTCTCCGGCCTAGCCCCGCAGCTCTACCGGGCACCCGATTGGCAGACTGAGATGCGGACCGTGGCCACCCTCATCAAGGAACGCCACGACCAGTACGGCACTCCGTACGAGGCGATGGCCATCAGCGTCCCCGATGGCGCTTCGGCAACTCAGATAGCACTGATCCTTGCGCATCCGCCGTTCTCCATCCCGGCCACGCAACTGGGCAAGGACGGCCCACGAAGCTCTGAGGGCGTGCGGATCGGAACTATGCACCGCTTCAAGGGCCTCGAATTCCAGCGGGTGTTCCTCACCAGCGTCAGCGACGGACAGGTGCCGCACCAGCGGATCGAGACCCATCGCCTGAGCAACCCCCAGCGTTACCGTCAAGAAGAGCAGCGTGCCCGATCGCTCCTCTTCGTTGCCGCCACCCGCGCTCGCGACGAACTTGTCATTACCTGGAACGGCAAGGCCAGTCGGTTCCTCCCCAGGGACGCCGCCCAGCAGGCCCTCAGCGCCACGGACCTACTGGCAGGCGAAGGGCCGCCGTCCGGCTCCGCCGCAGCCTGAGCAGGCGTCGCGGGTCTTGGGCGTTGTGGCGGAGGGCGGTGGCGATGTTGGTGACGCCGGTTCATTTCAGGGCGCCGCTGACCAGGTTGCGGAAGGTCGCCATCGCTCGTGGCACGTTGCCGATCAGTAGTTGGGAGGCGTCCTCGGCGAAGGCGGTGTCGCGCGCACACCGCGTCGGCGGCACCCTCTCCCTGCTGTCCAGTTCGGTGGGGGAACTTCAGGGTCCTGGCGTCCTTGCCCCAGGCCGGACGAGCCTGTGTGTGGACCAGCCTGGCTGCCTGACGGCCAGGGAGTGCTGGGCCGAGTTGGGCGGGCAGTATCACGGCACCGCCAGGTCTGACGGCGTGGAAACCTTGGCAGTGATCGTCCAAGGAGGCCAGCGATGGCACTCCCAATGCCATTTCGAACGCATATCTGAATTAAGGTGAGGGTCATAGTCGAACTCTAATTCGATATACCGGTCGGGAATGTCGTCGTCCGCTTGGGGAGAGCCTTTCACTCCATGGTTGATTGTCAGAGGCGTCGGTTAGGTTCCGGGCATGCAGCCAATTGGAGTACCTGCGCAGCAAGACGCGGAAGGCCAAGGGCTCGAGGGGGGCACTCTGCCGAGGCTGTCCGGCATCCCGCGACAGGCATTGGAGTTCCGTTCCGTCCGGTCAAGGAACGCCGCCGGAGTCTTCGGGCCGGTGATCGCCAGTGCAGCCGGCCTCAACCTCAGTGACATGGAGATCGACTGCGCCAAGGCGATCTGCGATCTGCTGGCCGCTGGAGAGGACGACAGCGGCTTCCCCATCCGCGAGCTGTACGTCAGGTTGACCGGTCGCTTCGGTCGCGACACCGTCAAGGCCCGTCTGACCCAGCTGATTGCTACGGGCTCGGTCCGGCTGGTCAGAGGCAAGCTGCATGACACGCACGTGGAACTCGCAGATGCCGGCCACGTCGGCTTGCTGTTGTTCCCCATGGTGACGGACACGCTCAACCACCAGGTCCTGATGGAAGTCCTCACCTATTTCATGAACGGCCTGGAAGCCCCGGGGGCTGAGGCTGACGAACTTCGTCAGAAGCTACGTGCCTTCCGGGGGTTGGTCCACGGACGGGCGCGTGCGCTGCGCGAGGTGATCGTCCAAAACGATGTCCCGGCTGCCATCGAGCTCGGAAAGGTGGACACCAAGGACCTGGCCGATCGCATTGGGCTGGCATGCGCTCGAGCTGTGGACAACCTCACCAAGGTTCACGAGCTCGCCGACGACCTGGACCGCATGATCACGGCGGTCACGAAGTACATCGGGGTCCGCGGCGACCTGACGGAACTACTGCGCCGTGAAGCACGCCTGGACCGAAAGGCCGAACTCCACACCGCCGCCCTGACCCGGGCTGCGAAGAGCGCCACCATCGAGGAGCTCGCCGCCCTCTGGGACGGCATCCACTTCGACAGCGTCCGCCCCTGGCTCGACCCGGCCGCCATCGAATGTGCGGCCGAAGAACTTCTCCTCGAGCCGGCCGCCGACATCATCCCGCAGCGCCCTGATCGAAACGCCGTCCCACTCCCTGAACCGCAAGACCACCTCCTACGGGCTATCGCGGACGAGCTGCTCGGCGAACACGACGAGATCGACTTGACGCCCATCCTTCTGTCCCGCCCGTGGCACAGCGGCTCCGAACTGTTCTGCAAGCTCATCGAGCTCTCGGCCCTCGACCCCCGATACAGGCTCCACAGTCGCAAGGAGCCCCCGCAGCACGGTGATCCGGACCCGTCCAGAAGGCGCCCGTCCTGGGTCACGCCCATGAGCCTGCGCCGAGCCCCCGACCGAAAGGACCCTCTTCAGTGACACCGGACGGTACGGCCGTGGCCATGGCCCGCCTGCGTTACAGCGGCGGGATCCTCCCCGCATCGCAGCTGTCGCTCACCGCCCTCGAACAGACTGCCACTGAGGCCGGACTGCGCGTCCACCTAGTGGAGCAGGAAGGCGGCGAAATGCTCGCTGTCCTTGGCTGGTCCGGCGAAGAGCCGGCGGCATCCACGGACAATCCCCGCCTTCCTCGAAATCGACTCAATCCCAAGGAAGTCGTGGCCTTCATTGCGGCCTACACCCTCCTGAGTCAAAGAGACCAGCCACCCCAGCGCCCGCTCGCCGACATTGTGGCCCTGCTTCGCGATTGCACCGACAAACAAGCACACACCTGGGCCGTACCAGCACTCGAGCGCACCCTCCCGCACGCCGGGCTGCTGCAACTCCTCCCGCAGCGTGCAGTGCGCCTCGGTCCTGGCGCGGCAACCTTCAGCCCTTCGACTCACGCCGTGCTTACCCACGCCGCCACACAGCTGCGACGCCATCGTTCCTATCCCCACCGCGGAGACGAACGGCACAGCGCGCCGACCCCTCACACCCCGGAAATCGTGACAGCCAAGTCGTCATGGGTTGAGAACGATGCCATCGACTGCGTTCGGGCGCTGGAAGCCGCCGACGCCCCACTCCCGGCCCGCGACTGGGAGCAGTTCCAGGAGCCTGGGACCAGGAGAGAGATCGAGCGACTTCTCGCCACCCTCGGCCGCACCCTTAACGAGGTCACCACCATTCGAGATAGCGGCCGATCAGAGGTGACTGGCTACATCAGCAGCTGGCACCCGTCTGTCCTCCCGACCTTCCGGGCGCCGCTCGCAAGCCTGACCACCACAGACCTCGCAGTGCTCGCACTCGTCTACCTCCACGACCGACTCATCCCCGAATCCGGTGGCGCCGCCATACGCGGCCGAACGATGGAGAGCCGTCTACGGGACCACAAGGGACCTGATGGCCGCCAGTGCCTCAGCGTCAAGGACATAGCTGACGCCCTGCCTCGGCTGCGAACCCTCGGTCTCATCGACCACCGCAACCACCTTGAGGACTCACTCCTTCAACGGCTCACCCCGGAACAAGCCAAGAGGCTGCGGGAGAACGCCATCATGCTCGCCGACCCGGACAGCCTCGTCGCAGACGAGCTGCGCCGACGCCACCGCGCCGAATCAGCCGACACAGGAGCCGCCGCGTGACAGAAGAACCGCAACTCGGCATGCCACTCGAGGCATTGGGCGCCGTGGGCGCAAAATCCCTGAGACTGTTCCAGCTCGTGAGAATCGGCCGTCACCCCAGCACCGTCATCCCCGTGGGCAGAGCCGACGTCACCCTGCTGACCGGCACGGGACCAGAGGGAGGATCAAACGGGGTCGGCAAATCGATGATGGCGAGTGCCATCGCCCTGGCCAACGCCGACGCGGACTGGCTTCGCGGGGGGATTGGACACCACGCCCGCAACCTTCTGTTCAACCACAATGCTGCCGAGACCAACCAGGTCTCCGATGCGCCGCACGGCTTCATCATCAGCGTCTACTGGAAGGACGGCGAACCCCGAACCACCGCGGTGACCGTCTGGATGCGCATCCAACGTACGGACCCGTTCGTTCAGGTCAAGTTCGCACCCGGGATTCACCTCGCGGCTGGCCCCACCGAGCAGGACTGCGCCACTCACGCGACGGAGGTGTGGAACAGTCTTGCCGGACCCGCACTCACGTCCGGCAAGTATGCCGAGGCGCTGTTCGGCAACGGCACCCGGTGCCTCGCCTACCTCCGCAAGCGCGGCGAGAAGAGCATCGACGACGGCATCCTCGCCTCGGCCGGCCAGCCTCACAAACCAGAAGCCCTCGCGGACATGCTCATCAGCCTGGCGGGCAAGAAGAAGCTCCTGATCGACGAGCAGAGAACACGCCAGGAGATCTTCGAGCACCGGCGCGGCCTCGAAACCGACAAAGAGGCCTTGCGCCGACAGGAGCAACAGGACGAGATCACCCTGAAGGCGATCTCCCGCATGCTCGAAGCAAGCGCAACGCTCGACGAGGCCGAGGCCGACTGGAACCTGTACCTCGCTGCTCGCATCGTCGCCGACGAACACAACAGCGAAGTTGCCTCGGACAGGGCACGAGAAGCAGGAGAGAAGCTGGAAGCCACCAGGCAGGAAATCGATGTCCTGAAAGGGCAGCTCGAGATCTGCCAGGACACCGATGAACTCGCCCGCCGAGTCAGGGAAACCAGCGCCCTTCTGCGTACAGCCGAAGCGAAGAGCACTGACCTGACCCGAAGCCTTGGAGGGATCGAGGCTGAGTGTGGATTGCTGCGACGTCGGATCGCGGAGATCACCGAGCGGGCTGACCGAGGCGACGCCGGTGCGCTGGAGCAGGCCCTGGCCGGTCGGGCAGAGGCACATGAAGCCGCTGTCAACGCCCGTGACGCGGTACGGGACGCCGAGGCCAATGAGAAGGCATTACGCGCCGCCTACGAACAGGAAGCGGAAGGGCAATCGGGGCGAGCGGGCGAGATCGTCACCGCTCTCAAACGCGCCGACCTGCCGGCAACGCCGCTGCTGGACGCCATCAGCTTGGCTGACCTCTTGGACCACGAACGCCACCAGTGGGAGGCGCGCCTCTCCGCCCACGCGGACACAGTCATCGTTCGGAGAGCCGACCTGCAGGCCGTCGAGAAGACCCTTGCAGCGGCACAGCTCCTCCCAGGCTCCTCGCTGCTCCCGATGGACCAGCTTTCGCCACCAGGCGTGACCCTTCCTCTGGATCACGCCTTCCTGGCGGCCCTGGAAGCGCGGGTCCGTGCTGCGGATGGCCCTCATGCGGTCGAGGACGGACCTCTAGGTCTTCGCCTGTACGGCGGCTTCGAGGTGCCCATGACGGACCGGCCAGCCAGGACGGCCGCAGCAAGGAAGCGGCTAGAGGGAGCTGTTGGAGAGCGCGAGGCCGCGCAGCGGATGGAAGAACAGGCCAAGCGCGATCGCGAGGACGCCGACGCTTGGGAAGAATGCTGCCGAACCGCCGCGCTGATGATCGAACTCAGGGTGAAAGTCGCAGAGTTGAATAGCCAGATGGACACAATGCAGGCGGATATCGAGGACGCCAAAGCCGCTGAAACGAAGGCTCGCATCCGCAGCACGAAGGCGGCGGACGCCTACAAGTCGGCCGCGCAGGACATCAAGTCCATCAAGGAGCGGATCGCGACTGCGGAGACCAAGGCCCTCGCTGAGAAGAAGGAGCAACATGACCAGCGCGCCGTCGTCGCGGGCTTGACGGAATCGCTGAGGCTGCTGGGAGAGGCCCTTCTCGGAGGCGCCACGACTGCCCACGCGCTCGTGAACGCCCAGGGCAAGCGGCCCTCAACAGAGGCTGCCTTCTGGGCCGCCCGGGACAAGATCGGTACGGCTCTGGACCTTGCGGGATGCTCACGTACGCGCCGAGAGGAGGCCCTGACATCCGACCGCGTGGACGACGTGTCCTCAGACGTTTCCGCGCAGGTCCGAAAGGGAGCCGAGATCCTATTGGATTGGCTGAAGAGCGTTCCCGACCCCGGCGAGAGGGCACGGTCGTTCCACGACGTCTGCGCACCGGCCCGTCGGTGGATCGACTTCCACAGCGGAGGCGGCGAAGAGGAACTACAGGCGATCACCGCCCGCAGCGAGCGCAGCCGCAAGGCCCTCGAAGCATCCGAGACCTCCATCGCCGAGACGATCAAATGGAGCGAGGGCAACAGGGAAACGCTGATCAAGAACCTCCAGGCGCTCTTCGCGGAGGCCGAGAACCGCCTGAACTCGTTGCTGGACTCGGCCGGCCAGAGCCGGGTGAAGCTGAATGTACGTCACCGTGCGCCCACCGCCCCAGAAGACCCCCTGCGATGGGAAGTCCGCCCTGAGTGGACCAAGCCCGGGTCTGACCCCATCCCCTATCACGGCGGCGACCGCAACACCGCCGAGTACGTCATCCTCCACGCCTTTCTCGCCGCTTCGACCCTCGTCGCCGGCGGCACACCGGCAGGACGCATGCTGATCATCGACGAAGCGGGGAACAACCTCGACACGCGCAACGTCGGCGAAGTCGCCAAAGCCCTGCGCCGCATCGCACGCGACTACGGGATCACCGTGATCCTCGCCGTACAGAGCCAGGACATCAACTCTCTGCGCCCCCACTGCTCGACGCTGATCAACCTGTCGCGCTACCCCGGCGACATTCTCAATGCTGAGCCCATGGTCATGAGCGACCTGGACGTCGACCTTCCCGCCATCTCCGGCAGCATCCCGAGGGAGTACATGCAGTGAGCACTCCCGAAAGCGAGAACTGCACCCGCACCGTGATCAGCACCTCGGCTGCCCCGGTCGAAGGCTTGCCGACGGGACTCGGCGCCTATCCCGTCTACCGCGAACGGTACGAAGACGGAGCTGTGAAAGGCCGCTCTCGCCTGGTAGCACTAAAAATCAAGCCCATTCGGCCACCGGCACCGGAAGCCGCGCAGCAGGCACTCGACTCCATGGACGACAAGGAACGCCGCTTCGTCCTCGCCTCTCCCACCAGACGAGGTGTCACAGTCACCCGCCGCTACCCCGCACTCCAGCAGCTCAGCTCTCTGATCCTCGCTGATGTAGTGACAGTCACCACCAAGCCGCCGGGCCTCGACAAACGGGCGGGCGACTTCGTGGAGTGGGAACAGACCCAAGCCACCCGTACCTACGCCGCCAGAGCCAAGGGCGACGCCGTAGATCGTCGAGCCGAACTCCAAACGGAAGCACTCTCGTTCGCACAGCAGATCCGCAGACAGGAACCAGAGGCTGCGCCACTTGCTGCCGCTCTCGAACTACCACGCGACGCGGGGCGGCTGGACCTCTATGTCGCAGCCGCTCGCGCCCTGCTGAGCGGCGAGGTCTTCCTCGGAGTACGGGACTTCTCCAGCCGACTGCGAAACGACACAAAGGCCGTCGATGCTGACAAAGCCCTGACCGACATTGGGGTGAACAAGGCCGTCCGCGAGCGACTCGGCGTCCTCAAGTACCCCGAACTGGCGATCTCGGGACCGTTGACCATCCGCCAAGGGCGCGGCCACCTTCAGATGCAGGGGCTCGGCGTGCTGGTCACGGTGCCGTTCACCTCAGATCCGATGGTGCTGAACACATGCGCAACTGAGCTGGTCGTCGTGGAGAACAAGGAGGCAGCAGCATTCCTGGCCCGGCACCTCCCAGATCACGTGGTCGTCTGGTGCAGTGGGTTCAGCGGTGAAGAGCTCCACCACGTGCTGTTGAATCTCGGTTCAACTTGCCCAAGGGCTTGGGTGGTCCCTGACGCCGACACCGACGGCGTCCATATCGCTAGTCTCGTGATCGCGAGTGTTCCACACGCAGTGGTTGTTGACGTCGGCTTGATGCCGGGTGCCAGAGCCCGGCGCGACCGGATGTATGCGGGATCCAGAACTCTTCGGCGGCTCATCGAGGACACTGCCGTCGCACCCCAAGTTCGACGCTTCGCAGAGCAGGTGGAAACACGTGGCTTCGAGGTGGAACAAGAAGAGTTCATGCCCGAGGTGCTCAGCTTCATCGTCGGGAGGTAAATCGCATCGCGCATGTTCGGCTCGAACCCGGCCAACCCGTGCGGGCAGGATGGTGTGTCGTGACGTCAGTGTCGCCGGGGCGGGCGCGCGGGTGGCTGGTAGTGCGGGCTGAGGGGCGTCTACGTAGAGGAGGAGCACCAGCCGCGCGACAGCCCCCGGACGGGTGGAAACCGACGAGCCGGGCACAAGCGCGTGGTCTGCAGCGACGGGGCCTTGCGCGGTGATGAGGACCTGGACAGGTCCATGTCCGGATTCCGGGTGAGGAGTTCGGCGATGGATGTGCCCAGGGTATCGGCGAACCAGCAACCCCGAGGCTGGTCGTCGGTGTAACGGTGAGAACACCTGCCAGAACGATCACCGCGTCGTCGGTGGTGAAACACACTGCCCTCGCTGGGGCGACCATTGCCGGCGAGTTCGCCGCGGCCTATCGGCCGGGCTACGACGAGCGGATGTTCACCCACGTCGCTGAACGCATCGGCCTTGACGGAACCGGGTGCGCATTGGATCTGGGCACCGACACTGGAGCGGCGGCCCTGCCCCTGGCCTGCCTGGTGAGCTCGGTGATTGCCGTCGATCCGCAGCCGGGCATGCTTGCCGAGGCCCGAGCGCTCGCCGCAGCCGCCAGCGTGACCAACATCGAGTGGCGTCTGGGCGAGGCGGCGCAACTGGCCAGCATGGACCTGCCGCCGCTACGGCTGGTGACCGTCGGAGCCGCCTTCCACTGGATGGATCGTGTCGCCGTCGCCCGGGATCTGGACGCTCTCATCGATGAGGGGGGTGCGATCGTACTGGCCTCCGGCGGGCCTCGGGGCGACATCGCGCCGCAGCCCTGGTCGGAGGTGATCAGGGAGGTCCGGGTTCGATACCTCGGCCCGGAGCGCCGGGCCGGGCGCGGCACCTACGCGCACCCGGCCGAGCGCCACCAGGACGTGCTGGCCCGCTCCCCGTACTCCCGGATTGAGACCGCACACTGGGACCGGACGATCACCCGGACCGCGGACGAGGTGGCCGGCCTGCAGCTCTCCTACAGCTACAGCAGCCCGCGCCAACTCGGCCCGGATACGAAGGCGTTCGTGAACGACGTCCGCGAGGCCCTGCTGGCCTTCGACCCGTCTGGCACCTTCGAGCAGACGATCCGCACGGAGGCGATCATCGCGCGCCGCCCGTGACGAAGCCCCGACTAATCCGGCAGCGCGAACTCCGACAGCGGGTCCGTCACTGCTGCGCGCCAGCGCTCGCGATGGCCGACTGCGCGCAGCCGGAAGTACACGGTCTCACGGCGTTCGTCGTCGGCGGTGCCGAAGTGGCCGCCGATGTTGTGGGCGAGGAGGTAGTGGACGAGGACCAGGCTTCCAGCCGCGCCAGTCACCTGGAGCGGGGCGGGCAGGTCCACGGGCGGGTAGGGAGCGGCGTCGCGCAGTGCGTCCGCGCCATGGCGGCGCAGCCACGCTGCCGTGCTCAGGTGCGTACCCGGCCACACCCACAGATTGCCGCGGTCGTGCTGGCGCTGGTCGGTGAGTAGGAGGCCGGCCAGGACGGTGAATGTGCCGGGGCGGCCGTCGTCCTCGGTGGGGGTGAGACCGTCGATGTGTGGGGCGCCGGGGTGGCGTGGGTGCGGAGGCAGGGTGATTGCCAGCTGAGCGACCTCCGGGTCCGGCAGGGCGAGGTCGGGCCGCAGGAACGGGCGGACGGCGCTGTTGATGCCGCTTTCCTCGTAGAGGGCCCGCAGGGCGGCGTGGTGGGTAAGAGCCGGCCACAGGAAGTAGGGGCCGGTGAGCCCCGGCGCGGGCGGCTGGTCCACCAGATGGTCCGCGATCAGCGAACGCCAGCGGCGAACGTGCCCGGCGCTGAGGACGTCGGGCACGACGCAGTAGCCGTCACGCTGAAATGCCATGCTCAGAGAGCGAGTTGTCGTCTCCATTCTGTAATGGAAGCGGCAGCGAGCTGGGGTGGGCAACAGGATTTCCACCGCTTGTACGGCGGCGGGCCGCCCGTCCGCCCGGCACTGAGTTGGGTAGTGCTCGCTCGGCGGAGGCCCCGTCTCGGCGACATCGGGCTCGCCGTTGCCGTCTGTTGCCCCCCATCCGGCAGTTGACCGTTCCCGCCTGTCGTCTCGTGTTGCCTTCTATGTCGCGGCCGTTGCCCAGAGATGCGCCAACGCCAAGGCTGGGGTGGACGACGGTATCGGTGCTGACTACGTGACGGCCAGGCAGACCAAGCCAGTCCGTCCGCTCGCCGCGCTGGGCACCGCGAAGGGGTCTGGCGCCCTGGACAGATCGGCCAAGAGCGCGCGTACAGGCCGACTCTTCCGTCCCCCGAACAGCCGAAGGCCCTCCGACCCGCAACGGGTCGGAGGGCCTTTCGCGTCGTGGGGCCGGGTTCAGGCCGGGTGGGTGCCGACGGCGTCGCGGATCTGTTCGCCGAGGCCGCCGTTGACGCGGGCGCAGTTGGCGCAGCAGAAGAACATGCCGGCCACCTCGACGCCGTGGCCCACGATGCGCACGTTGCAGTGTTCGCAGCGGGGGGCGAGCTTCTCCATCGCGCACTCGAAGCTGTCGAAGGTGTAGGTGTCGCCGGTGACCGTCCTGATCTCGAAGGCGAGCCAGTAGTCGTTGCCGCAGGTGACGCAGATGGCCATGGCGGCCGTCTCCTTCCGGTGGGGGCCGGCCCTGGCGGGGCGGCTCCCTCCAGTCTCGAAGGCGCGCCCGGCGGCGGCCACCCGGTGGGCCCGTCCGGCGGGGCGGGCCGCTGGGGCGGGCCGGTGGGAGCGGTCAGCCGGAGTCGGCGGAGAGCTGTTCCAGTGCCTGGACGGCGCGGTCGGCGTCGTCGGCGGCGACGAACAGGTGGTCGTGGTGGAAGCCGGCCACCACGTTGCAGCTGATGCCCTGTTCGGCGAGGCGCCCGGCGACGGCCGCGGTGAGTCCGACGGCCTCCAGCGCGGAGTGGATCTGCAGGGTGATCCAGGCGGCCACGTACTCGTAGCGCAGCCCGAGCGCGTCGGCCTCCTCCTGGGTGACCACCACCGTCACCCCTTCGGGCTCGGCGACCGTCACCACCGGCCGCATCCCGGCGGGCACCTTCGCGGGGAGCGTGCAGTAGACGTACCGCCCCGGGTTGAGCTGCGGGCGCATCCCGCGCAGCAGGGTCGCAAGGTCTCGTTCACCGGACATGCCCGTCACCGTATCCGTTCGCCCCAGGCCCGCGCGGCCTGTCGCAACCGTGTCGGAACCGTATCGGGATCCGTTGACGAGCGACAGTCACCGATATATCGTCGAACTATCGAGACAGTGACTCGACTGTCTCGGAAACGAGGTGAATCCTCAAGGAGGTGGGCGCCATGCGCTCGGGAATGCGATTTCGCGTGGAGGACCCGCGCGGCGGCGGACGCCGTCGCGGTCCGGGTCCGGAGTTCCGGGGGATGCCCGGGGAGGGCCCCGGCGGCTTCGAGGGGCGGGCGGCCTTCGGCGGCTTCGGCCCCGGCCGGCCGATGGGCGGCCCGTTCGGGCACGGCTTCGGCGGCCACGGCGGCCGGCGCGGCGGCCCGCACGGGCGGCGCGGCGGCCGGGCCCGGCGCGGCGACGTCCGGGCCTCGCTGCTGGCGCTGCTCAAGGAGCGGCCGATGCACGGCTACGAGATGATCGCCGAGATCGCCGAACGGACCAACGGGGCCTGGCGGCCCAGCCCCGGCTCGATCTACCCGAACCTCCAGCTGCTGGAGGAGGAGGGCCTGATCACGGCGGAGGAGGTCGGCGGTAAGCGGCTGGTCTCGCTCACCGAGCGGGGCCGCGCCGAGGCCGAGGCCGGACCGGCGGAGCCGTGGGCCGAGGCCGGCCGGGAGGTCGACTGGGAGGCCGTCCAGGAGGTCGGCCAGGCGCTCGTCGCGGTCGAGCAGGCGGTCCAGCAGGTCATGCGCACCGGCACCGAGGCGCAGCGCGCCAAGGGCCTGGCGGTGCTGACCGAGGCCCGCAAGAAGCTGTACCTCGTCCTCGCCGAGGACGACTGACCGGTGCGGTGGGCCGGTCCCGGCGCAGGCCGGTGGCCCGGGCGGTGCCGCTGCTCAGGGGCGGACCAGGAACAGGCCCACACAGGCGAGCAGCAGCACCGCCCAGCCGAACCAGAGCCAGCCGTCGGGCCCGATCGTGACGCTGTAGAGGCAGACCACCAGCAGCAGGGCGCCCGTCACCCAGGCGACCTGCCGGTTGTGGTGGGCGGCCGCCCGCGCGCGGCTCCTGCCGTGCCGTTCGGGGTGCGGAACCGTCCTGGCCATGCCGACCTCCCGGGGAGGGCGAAGGGGGAACGGGCGGCCGGTCAGTCCGCGGGCCCGGTGGGGCCGGTCGGCTCCGTCGGTCCGGTCGCCTCCGCGGGCCCGGTGGGGCCGACGCCGGTGGAGGCCGCCTCGTCGTACTCGTAGCGCCAGAACCAGCTGAGCCCCCGCACCTGCTTGCTCCGGACGTACACCAGTGTGCGCGCGGGGGAGTCGCCCTGCGCGGGGACCGGGACCTTGTACTTCTTGGGCACGCCCAGCATCGGCCCCAGCGGGATCGGCAGGACCGTCCCGTCCAGGGGCCCGCCGACGAATTCGGTGTCCGCGCTCTTCACCCCTCCAGGGTCTCACCTCCACGTGGCGGCCACGCCGGGAGCACCCGGGAGCGGAGGCGCGGTGACGGCCGGGTGCCCGGAGTGTGGCCCGCGTGGCCGGGGTGTGACCGGAGAGGCACCGCCCCCGGTCATCCGCAGGCCCCGCGCACCCCTATCCTTTCCTGTACGCCCCCGGGGTCCACCCCGGGTCAGCGGGCCCCGTACGGGCCGGGCGAGGCGCGAGTCAGTGTGCCCTCCGGCCGTCACCGGCGCGGACAGCGTGCTGCCGCGACAGGCGTACCGAGACCCGGGCGTCGGCCGTCCGGTGACCCCGGCCGCGGTCGGCGGGGCGCGGACAGCAGGGCCGAGCACCGCCCCGGGAAGCAGCGGGGGATGCCGCGCGTTGCGTCCGAGTGGTACGTCGAACGCTGTGTCGCACCAGGCACGGCAGTTGCGCGGAAGGGGCACGATGGAAGCCGGCAGCAGGTGGACGACCTGGTGGCAGAAGCGTGACCGTGAGCGGGCCCGCCCGGGAGGCGCGGACCCGGCCGCCAGACTGGAACAGCTGCTCGGCGCCGTGCGCGCCGGATTCCCGCTCGCGCCCGCCGCCCACCCGGCCGGCTACCGCTGTTCCTGCGACCGGGTGGCCTGTCCGGCCCCGGCCCGGCACCCGGTCTCCTTCGCCTGGCAGACCCAGGCCACCACCGACCCCGAGCAGCTCTCCCGCTGGCTCTCCCGCGACCCCCAGGCCAACTTCGTCACCGCCACCGGCCGGGTGCACGACGTCCTGGACGTCCCCGCCGAGGCCGGCCGGCTCGCCCTGGAGCGGCTGACCGCGCTGGGCGTCGAGGGCCCGGTCGCCGCCGTCGGCGAGGACCGCTACCTCTTCTTCACCGCCACCCGCGGTACTCCGCAGGACGAGGACGAGTGGTGGGACAGCGCCCTCGACTCCACCCCGGACACCGTGTCCGAGCACCCCGGTCTGCGCTGGCACTGCCGCGGCTCGTACACCCTGCTCCCGCCCGCCGCGCTGCCGGACGGCTCCGAGGTGCGGTGGCTGCGCGGGCCCGAACTGCCGCTGCCGGACCCGCTGCGCGTCCTGGACGTGCTCACCGACGCCTGCACCGAGGTGGGCGCCGTCGCCGAGGAGCAGTGGCTGATCGGCTAGCGGCGCCCACCGGGGTGGGTCACGGCAGGGTGAGGATCTCCGCGCCGTCCGCCGTGACCACCAGGGTGTGCTCGAACTGGGCGGTGCGCTTGCGGTCCTTGGTGACGACCGTCCAGCCGTCCGGCCAGATCTCGTAGTCGTAGGTGCCCAGGGTGAGCATCGGCTCGATGGTGAACGTCATGCCGGGCTTGATGACCTCGGTGGCCCGCTCGCTGTCGTAGTGCGGGACGATCAGGCCGGAGTGGAACGACGTGTTGATGCCGTGTCCGGTGAAGTCCCGCACCACGCCGTAGTCGAAGCGCTTGGCGTAGGACTCGATGACCCGTCCGATGACGTTGATCTGACGGCCCGGCTTGACCGCCTTGATCGCCCGGTTCAGCGACTCCCGGGTGCGCTCGACCAGCAGCCGGGACTCCTCGTCCACGTCGCCGACCAGGTAGGTGGCGTTGAGGTCGCCGTGCACGCCGTGGATGTAGGCGGTGGCGTCGATGTTGACGATGTCGCCGTCCTGCAGCACGGTCGAGTCCGGGATGCCGTGGCAGATCACCTCGTTGACGGAGGTGCAGACGGACTTGGGGAAGCCGCGGTACCCGAGGTCGGACGGGTAGGCGTCGTGGTCGCACATGTACGCGTGGGCGACGGCGTCCAGCGCGTCGGTGGTGACACCGGGGGCGATCAGCTTCGCCGCCTCCTCCATCGCCCGGGCCGCGATCCCGCCCGCGATCCGCATCTTCTCGATCGTCTCGGCGGTCTGCACCTCGGGCCCGGTGTACGGCGTCGGGGCGGGCTTCCCGACGTACTCGGGGCGCGCGATGTGCGCCGGGACCTTGCGGGTGGGGGACTGGATGCCGGGTACGAGAGCCATGCCGGCGAGTCTAGTCGCCGCCCCCGCCGCCACCCGGCGGTTCCCGCGCGGTGTGCACGGCGGCCCCGCCCGGGGAATGATCGGTACCGACCCCCATGTCTGGACGGGAGAACGCGATGCCCCTCGGATTCCACCGCAAGCCGACCGGCCGACCCGGCGAATGGTTCTACTGCATCAAGCACGCCAAGGTCGAGGAGGGCCCCGAGTGCCCCGCCAAGGACCGCCTCGGCCCCTACGCCACCCGCGAGGAGGCCGCCCACGCCCTGGACATCGCGAACGAACGCAACCGCGAGTGGCAGAACGACCCGCGCTGGGACGACCGCCCCAAGGACGAGGGCAAGGAGTGACGAGGGGGCGGCACGACGGGGCGGCGCGGCTGTCAGGGGCGCCATCCATGCGCCCAGGTGTACACCTAGGACATCGGGTACGCTTGGGCACATGACGCAACCGCTACCCATGGAGTCGATCCGCGATGTCCGCGCGCACCTGGCCGAGGTCGTGGAGCGGGCCGATCGGGACGACGTCCCCACCGTGATCACGCGTCGGGGCAAGCAGGTCGCCGCCGTCGTGTCGATCGAGGTCCTGAGGAAGTACCAGGAGTGGGAGGAGCGCGAGATCAACCGGATCATCGACGCCCGCATGGCCGACTCCTCGCCGGGCGTTCCCATCGAGGACGTCATGAGGGAGACGCTGGCTCGCAGTGAGTGAGTACCGCACCGTCTTCCGGCCCGAGGCCCGGGACGAACTCCGCAAGATCCCCCGTGACATGGCGCTCCGGATCCTGGCCAAGCTGACCGAACTGGAAGGCGATCCGCTCGGCTGCAACACCACCGCACTCGTGTCGCAGCCCGACCGTCGGCGCCTGCGCGTGGGCGACTACCGTGTCGTCTACACGATCGACAACGGGCAGTTGGTGGTGTGGGTCGTCCACGTCGGCCACCGCTCCACGATCTACGGCACCTGACGGTCCATCACCCGCCCCGGGGCGGTCAGGCCGGGGCGGGGGTGTCGAGGGCGTTGCGTTCGTGTTCGGCGCGGACGGCGGCGGTGTGCGGGTCGGTGCGGTCGTCGTAGGCGAGCAGGCGGGGGAGGGCGGCGGCGAGGGCGAGGACGGCGGCGACGCAGGCCAGGCCCCCGGTCCAGACGGCGGCGCGGACGCCGATCAGGCCGGCCATGGTGCCGGCCCGGACCTGGCCGAGCTGGGGCCCGACGGAGTAGCTGAGCAGCTCGACGCCGGCCATCCGGCCGCGCACCTCGTCCGGGATGGACTGGTTCCACATGGTGGCGCGGGCGATCCCGCTGATCTCGTCCGCGCCACCGGCCAGGGCCAGCCCGAGCAGCACCACCCAGACGCTGCCGGACAGTCCGGCCAGCGTCATGGCCGCGCCCCAGCCGACCGCGGCGGCCACCAGCAGCCGTCCGTGCCGGTGCACCTGGGACGTCCAGCCGCTGGTCGCACCGACCAGCAGGCCGCCGATGGCGGCGGCGGCGTACATCGGGCCGAGCGCCCAGTCCGCGCCCAGGTCCGAGGCCAGGAAAGGGAAGACGGCCACCGGGAAGGCGAACAGCATGGCGCACAGGTCGATCGCGTAGGTGCCGAGCAGGTCCTTGCGGCTCCACGCGTACCGCACACCGGTGAGCACCGCCCGGATCGACGGGCGCTCGGCGCCGGTGGCCGGCGGCACCGCCCTGATCCGGACGAGCAGCAGCAGCGAGACCGCGAAGGTCAGCACGTCCAGCGCGTACGCGGTCTGCACCCCGGACACCGCCACCACGACACCGGCCAGCGCCGGACCGGCCACCGAAGCGACGTTGTGGTAGAGCGACTTGAGGGCGAAGGCGGCCGACAGGTGCTGGTGCGCGACCACCCGCGGCAGCAGCGAGTCCAGCGCCGGGCGCTGGAGCCCGTCACAGGCCGCGACCAGGGCGGCGACCAGGTAGATCGGCCAGAGCACCGGGTGCGGCAGCAGGGCGTTGAGTAGCAGCAGCCCGGCGAGCAGCCCGAGCGCGGCCTCGGAGCGCAGCACCAGCCTGCGGCGGTCCAGGGCGTCGGCGAGGGCGCCGCCCCAGAGGCCGAAGACGATCAGCGGAACGAGTTCGACGGCGCCGATCAGGCCCACCGCGAAGGAGGAGTCGGTGAGTTCCTTGATCTGCATCGGAACGGCGACGTACGTCAGGAAGCTGCCGAAGCTGGTGACGAAGCCGCTCGTCCACAGGTAGCGGAAGTCCCGCGAGGCGCGCCAGGGGGAGAGGTCGGGCGCCAGCGAGCGCAGCAGGGTGCGCGCCCGACCGGCGGGCGGTGGTTCGTCGTCGTTCACGAACGACCATCCTCGGACGGTCGGTTCCCGGCCCGCAACGGATTTATCACCAGCGCGTGAACGCCGGTGGTGAGGTGAGCCGGCCGGCGAGGTCGGCCAGCCGGTCCAGGGCGGAGCGGCGGCCGACCGGCTGCCCTGCGGCGGCACTGACCAGGTGCTGCGCCAGGTCGAAGGGCTCCTCGGCGGCGGTGCCGACGGCGAGCCGCTCGTGCGCGAGACCCGCGAGGTCGGCGAGACCCGCGAGGTCGGTGGGATCGGTGGGATCGGCCGGGGTGGTGGGGCCGGCGCCGTCCAGGGCCAGGACGGTCGCGCCCTGCCGACGGGCGTCCTGCACCCGCTCCAGCAGCGGGGCACCGGCCGCGCCGGGGGCCACCACCAGCACGGTGGCGCCGCGCCCGGCCTCGGTGAGCCGCCGCAGACCGTGCGCCAGGTGGGCCGGGGCGGCGGCGGGCGGTGCGTGCCGCAGCAGGGTGGGCGCCAGCCGGGGGACGGCCGACCAGGCGGCCTCGTCCTCCAGGTGGGCGGCCAGGTGCCAGGGCTCGTACGCCTCGGTGCCGACCAGCAGCAGCTCACCGGCCCCGCGCCGGTCCACCGAGCGCCGCAGCGCACCGGCGAAGCCGCCGACCGCCTCCAACCAGCCGGTGCCCGTGAGTCGTTCACGAAGTGCCGAAACTCTCACTGCGTCCATGCGGGCCAGGATGTCGCGCCGGGCCCGCGGTTTGGGAAGATCGGCCCATGACTTCCCTCGATTCAGCGACAAACCCGGCCCATGAGCTGCCGGACGTCTCGCAGTTGGTGGTCGGTGTCCTCGGCGGCACCGGAGACCAGGGACGCGGCCTGGCCCTGCGGCTGGCCAAGGCCGGCCAGCAGGTGATCATCGGCTCCCGCGACGCCGCCCGGGCCGAGGCCTCGGCCGCCGAGCTGGGCCTCGGCGTGCGCGGTGCCGACAACGCCACCGTCGCCCGGGAGAGCGACGTGGTGATCATCGCTGTCCCGTGGGACGGCCACGCCGCCACCCTGACCGCACTGCGCGAGGACCTCGCCGGAAAGATCGTCGTCGACTGC
Organism: Kitasatospora sp. NPDC059827; assembly: GCF_042731675.1. NCBI lineage: Bacteria > Bacillati > Actinomycetota > Actinomycetes > Kitasatosporales > Streptomycetaceae > Kitasatospora > Kitasatospora sp. NPDC059827. Next base: position 51,885 of record NZ_JBHWIV010000057.1, read on the forward strand.
GTCAACCCGCTCGGCTTCGACAAGCAGGGCGCCTACGCGCTCAAGCCGGAGGAGGGCAGCGCCGCCCAGCAGGCCGCCGCCCTGCTGCCGGACTCCCGGGTCACCGCCGCCTTCCACCACCTCTCGGCGGTGCTGCTCCAGGACGAGTCGGTGGAGCGGATCGACACCGACGTCATGGTGCTCGGCGACGAGCGGGCCGCCACCGACGTCGTGCAGGCCCTGGCGGGCCGGATCCCCGGCATGCGCGGCGTCTTCGCGGGCCGGCTGCGCAACGCCCACCAGGTGGAGGCGCTGGTGGCGAACCTGATCTCGGTCAACCGCCGCTACAAGGCCCACGCGGGCCTGCGGATCACCGACGTGTAGCAGTCGGAGGTTCGTGTCGACCTCACCCCTGGACCCGCTCCGGAGGTGAGGTCGGCGACAATGGGTGGCGGCCGACCCCGGCCGTCCGCACCCGGTCCTAGGAGCTCCGCGCCATGCCTCGCACGTCCCTCTTCGCCCTGCTCGTCGTCGTCCTCGCGCTGGCGGCCGCCGTGGTCTCGATGGTCGAGGGCTTCTGGATCGGGCTGATCTGGCTCCCGCTGGCCGGTGTGGCGAGCAACGTGCTCTGGCTGAACCGCCGCAAGGCGAAGATCGCCGAGGCGGCGGCCACCGCCGAGCAGGGCTAGTTCTTCCAGAAGCTGAACAGGTACCGGCCGAGCGTCGCGTAGTCGGTGTCCACGCCGAAGAGGTTCATCAGGTCGTGGACGATCCCGAAGAAGAACGTGTTCACCTCGGGCTGCCACAGCAGCGCGAACACCGCGAGCATCCCGTACGGCGCGAACGGCTCGACCGCGCGCCGGGTCTTGTAGGACAGCCACGGCTCGACGATGCCGTAGCCGTCCAGGCCGGGAATCGGCAGCAGGTTCAGCACCGCCGCGCTGAGCTGGAGGAAGCCCAGGAAGCCCAGGGCGCCGGAGAACGGCGAGTAGGGCAGTTCGTAGCCGTTCCAGACCGCGTGCACCGTCGGGTCGTCCAGCCAGCCCGCGCCGATCGGGATCAGCAGCGCCGCCGCGATCACCACGTTCACCAGCGGCCCGGCCGCCGAGATCAGGCTGTGCTTGAGCCGGCCCTGGATCCGGCTGCGCTCGATCCAGACCGAGCCGCCGGGCAGGCCGATGCCGCCGAGGATCATGAAGACGATCGGCAGCACGAAGCTGAGCAGCACGTTGGCGTACTTCAACGGGTTGAGCGTGAGGTAGCCCTTGGCGCCGACGGTGATGTCGCCGCCGTGCAGGGCGGTGCGGGCGTGGGCGTACTCGTGCAGGCAGAGCGAGACCATCCAGCCCGAGATCACGAACAGGAACACCCCGAACGAGGCGTTGCCGTAGCCGGAGTACACCGCCCAGGCGGAGGTGCCCAGGGTGGCGAGGAGCACCCAGAACACCGGACTGATCCGGCGGTCCTCGCTGCGGGAGCGCGGCGTGGCGGCGAAGGTCATCTGTGGGTGCTCCGTGGACAGAGGGAAGGGGGATACCGGCTGGGACCGATCATGCCGGGCGGGCCGGTGGCCGGACAAGCCGTCCAGGGTGAACGTCCGAGGGGAGGCGTCCGGTTCCGACGCGCCCCGGGGCCGGGGGAGGGGACGGCACAATTGTGCGGCCACGCCGCCGTCCATCGACCAGAATGGTCCGGTGCACTACGGCATCCTCGGTACCACCACGGCCCACCACGACGACGGCACGCCGGTCCCGCTCGGCGGGGCCCGGCTGCGGGCGCTGCTCACCGCGCTGGCCCTGCGGCAGGGCCGGCCGGTCCCGGCCGACCTGCTGGTGGACGAGGTGTGGGACGCCGAGCCACCGCAGGACTCCTCCGCGGCCCTGCAGACCCTGGTCGGCCGGCTGCGCCGCACCATCGGCCGGGAGCGGGTCGGCTCCGGGCCGGCCGGGTACTGGCTGGCCGAGCCGGCCACCGACCTCGCCGACTTCCAGCGGCTGAGCACCGAGGGCCGGCACGCCCTCGACGCCGGTGACAGCGCGCTGGCCGCCGAGCGGCTGCGCGCCGCCCTGGCGCTGTGGCGCGGTCCCGCCCTGGCCGACCTGCCCGACCGCGCCGCCGCGGCCGCCCGGCTGGAGGCCCAGCGGGACGAGGCCCGCCGGCACCGGATAACCGCGGACCTCGGCCTGGGCCGGGCCGCCGAGCTGGTCGCCGAACTGGCCGAGCTGTGCGAACGGCAGCCGCTGGACGAGCCCTTGCAGCTGCTGATGCTGCGGGCGCTGCACGGGAGCGGCCGTACCGCCGAGGCACTGCGCCACTACGAGCGCACCCGGCGCGCCTTGGCGGACGAGCTCGGCGTCGACCCCGGCCGTCAACTCCGGGACTGTTACGCCGAGTTGCTCGGCTCGGCCGAGCCGACGCCGGCCCCGGCCCCGGCCCCGGCCGCGACAGCGCCCCCGGTCGCCGCCCCGGTCCGACCGCATGAGCCGCAGCCCCCCGCCCCGGCGCCCCAACTCCCGCGCGCCACCGGGAACCTGCGCGGCCGGCTGACCAGCTTCGTCGGCCGCGAGGGCGATCTCATCGCCCTGCGCGGCCTGGTGGCGACGAGTCGGCTGGTCACCCTGACCGGTCCGGGCGGTTCCGGCAAGACTCGGCTGTCGGTCGAGGCCGGTCGCGCCGAACAGTCCGCCGGGCACTGGCCGGACGGCGTCTGGCTGGCCGAACTCGCCCCGCTGGAGAGCCCGGAGGCCGTCCCGGCCGCCGTGGTCTCCGCGCTCGGCATGCGCGAGATCGTGCTGCACGCCAGCAGCATGGTCGCCGAGGTGATGGAGAAGCGCGCCCAGGACCCGGTGCGCCGGCTGGTCGAGTACTGCGGCCAGCGCCGGATGCTGCTGGTCCTGGACAACTGCGAGCACCTGATCCAGGCCGCCGCCGATCTGGTGGACACGCTGCTCGCCGAGTGCCCCGGGCTGACCGTGGTCGCCACCAGCCGCGAGCCGCTCGGCGTCCCCGGGGAGACCGTCGTGCCGGTCGAGCCGCTGCCCGACCCGGTGGCGCTGCGGCTGCTCACCGAGCGGGCCGCGGCCGCCCGTCCGGGCTTCGACCCGCAGAGCGACCCGGAGGCCTGCGCCGAGATCTGCCGCCGGCTGGACGGCCTGCCGCTGGCCATCGAACTGGCCGCCGCCCGGCTGCGGGTGATGACGGCCCGGCAGATCGCCGACCGCCTGGACGGCCGCTTCGCCCTGCTCACGGCCGGCAGCCGCACCCTGCTGCCGCGCCAGCAGACGCTGCGCGCGGTGGTCGACTGGAGCTGGGAGCTGCTGGGCAAGCGGGAGCGGGCGGTGCTGCGCCGGCTCTCGGTGTTCGCGGGCGGCTGGCAGCTGGAGGACGCCGAGCCGATCTGCGCCGATGGCACCGAGGTGGTCGCCGGCGAGGTCGCCGACCTGCTGCTCTCCCTGGTCGACAAGTCCCTGCTGGTGGCCGATCTGGCCGACGACGGCGTCCAGCCGCGCTACCGGATGCTGGAGACCATCCACGAGTACGCCACCGAGCGGCTCGCCGAGTCCGTCGCCGAGCGCGACGCCACCGGCGCCCGCCACCTGGCGCACTTCCGCGGGCTGGTCGCCACCGCCGACCAGAACATCCACGGCCCGCGGCAGCTGCACTGGCTGACGGTGCTGGACCGGGAGCAGGACAACATCCGGGCGGCGCTGCGCCGGGCGATCGACCTCGCGGACGAGCAGCAGGCGCTGGTCATCGCGGTCGGCCTGGGCTGGTACTGGTCGCTGCGCGGCTACAGCCTGGAGGCGCGCGGCTGGTACACCGCGATCGCCGCGCTCGGCCCGGACCCGTTCGGCCCGGACGCCCCGGCGCCGGTGCCGCTGGAGCGCAACGTGCTCTCGTACGACCTGCCGATGCCCGACGGGGTGGTCGAGGAGGCCCGCCGGCTGGTCGCGATGTTCCTGCTGCTCGGGATGTTCGAGGGGAACCTGGACATCCTGGGCGACGCCGGTGCGGTCCGGACGGCGGAGCGGCTGTTGGACAGCTACACCACCGAGCTGCCGCAGGCCTATCGGTTCCCGGCGCTGATGCGGGTGTTCGCGGCCTTCCTGGCCGGCCGCCTGGAGCTGATGAAGAGCCTGCTGGACGACGCGGTCCGGGGCTGCGAGCTGTACGGCGACCCGTACGACCTGGCGTTCGCCCTCCAGGTCCGGGCCAGGATGCTGAACGACTGGCCGGACGGCGAGGAGCAGGGCGTCCGGGACGGTCTGCGCGCCCTGGAGCTGTTCGAGGAGGCCGGTGACCTCTGGGGGGTGTCCCAGGCGCTGGCGGTCCGCGGTGAGTCGCTGGCCATCCGGGGCGACTCCCGGGGCGCCGCCGACGCGTACGAGCGGGCGATCCGGCTGGCCGAGGAGCTGGGCGCGCCGCACGAGGTGCCGATGCTGCGGGTGAGCCTGGGCAACGCCCTGCTGGAGCAGGACATGGAGCGCGGGGAGCGGATCGTCCGGGAGGCGCTGGCCGCCATCGACGGCACGGGCCTCAACGAGTCCACCACCGGTGCCCTGCTGATCGGCCACCTGACGCTCAGCGGCCTCCACGCCCAGCGCGGCGACTTCCAGCAGGCCCTGGACGGGTTGGACGCGCTGGAGGGGATCGGCATGGGCGGCTTCATGCCGGGTGTCGTGGGCGGGCTGCTGGTCAGCACCCGGGGCTGGATCACGGCTCGGGCCGGGGACCCGGACACGGGGCTCGCCCTGCTGTGCGAGGGTCGTCGGATGCTCCTCTCGGTGACCGTGGCGGCCGGTTTCGCCGAGCAGATGACGGTGATGGTGGTGCCGGCCGTGGTCGGCGTGCTGCGCTCCTTCGCGGAGCGGGACGGCGACCTGGAGCGGGCCCGGCGGGCGGTGGTGCTGCTCGGCGCGCACAAGGGGCTGAACGGTCCCAAGGGCGGCTACCTGGACAAGGTGGAGCGGGAGCGGTCGTCCGCCGCCCTGCGGGGGCTGCTGGGCGAGGCCGCGTTCGAGGCGGCGTACGCCGTGGGCGCGGCGATGGCTCCGGAGCAGACCCAGGCGATGCTGTCCGAGCTGCTCGGCTGAGACGCCCGGAGGGCGGTCGGCCGGTGCCCGTCCCCTGGTCACCGG